>JAJQHI010000014.1 GCA_021199825.1 Bacillota bacterium | reverse complement strand
GACGTAGAGCGTTCGAGAGTGCGCTCGCGCAATGTCCGCAAAAATTATGGTCATGATGACCATAATTTGCGGCGAAAGTATAGGGACTCAATAATTATGGTCATCGTGACCATAGTTCGAGATGGTGTTGTTTGGTTAGTAGAAATTATGGTCATGATGACCATAACGACTTTTGGTCAATGTTGCTAACCAAACTACGTTTTTGACCCCAAAAATTTTCTTTCAAAATGTGCGTTTTTTCTCGATCGCACATTTGACGTGCGGCTGTTTTTGTGGTATAATATACCCATCAACGGTGGCGCGGGTTTCTGCATGGCTCAATATCTTGTGAAACGCCTGTCCGCCAAGTCTTGTTTCAATTTTTATGGTAATTTGCATTAATTGCCATCGAAAAAATATTTGCACTTAGTTTGATACGGCACAAAAAATGATGTTTATCAAATCTTAAGCTTTTTGCACCTTGTATCTTAAGATTTCGGGGTGTAAAATATACATGTGGACAGAAAAGAGACGCAAAGGAGATGATATCATGTACTCAATACTTGTATGCGACGACGACCGCGACATCGTAAACGCACTCAAAATATATCTTGAGGGGGACGGATACTCCGTCATTCCCGCATACAGCGGACATGAGGCGGTCAACGCCGTCAGAGAACAAAATATAGACTTAGCCCTGCTTGACATAATGATGCCCGGCATGGACGGTCTTGAGGCGACGCGGGCGCTGCGTGAATTTGAAAACATACCGATTATCTTAATTACGGCAAAAAGCGAGGACAGCGACAAGGTTCTGGGGCTGAACGTCGGCGCCGACGATTACATCACAAAGCCCTTCTCACCGACGGAGGTTTTGGCGCGGGTGAGAAGCCATCTTCGCCGATATAATACCCTCGGCGGCAGGGAATCGGGCGCAAGCAGGACTGTTGGCGGGGACGTTTACACTTTAGGCGGCATAACGCTTGACGACGGCGCGAAATCCGTCACGGTTGACGGGGACCCTGTGAGCCTCACGCCAATAGAATACAGCATACTGCTCCTTTTCATGAGAAATCCCGGTCATGTTTTTTCAACCACCGAGATTTACTCAAAGGTGTGGAGCGAGCCGTCGCATTCCGCGTCATACGGCGGTGACGGGACAGTGCCCGTTCACATACGTCACATACGTGAAAAAATCGAGATTGATCCGGCGAACCCGCGCTATCTGAAGGCGGTATGGGGGCACGGATACAAGCTCGGCGAATAATAAAGGAGGAGCTCAATAAATGAAATACAGCATAATCACGAAAACCGCCGCCTTCATTTTGGCAGTGCTGACGCTTTCGGCATCAATTCTGACCTTTGTCGTGACGGCTCTTTATTCCGATTTCATCGACCCGTACTACGACTCCGAGTATTCGGACGTGATGCTCTACGCGCTGAGGAATGACGCGAATAATATCTCGCAGCTGCTTTATATTAAGTCGGAGATTGATGAGGGCACGGGGATTTCTGCGGAATATGAGCAGGAATACGACAGGCTTCTTGAGAAATACGGAGACGCGGACAGCACAAACGTCCGCTGGATAATATCGGTCAGCGACGGCGCAAATGTCATAGGCGGAAATACGGACTCTTTCCCGAATTTTTACAATTCCTACGTCATCACCATGCACAATTCCTCATACAGCCTCAGCTTTGAAATCATAGAGATGAACATTGACGAGCTTATCGACAGCCTTGGAGATGACGACTTTATCAGCTGTTCCACATCACGCGATTATTATTCGGCGGAAACCGTAGAGAATGAGGTGACCACATATATGGATGATACCGCTTATGAGACTGATGCCGAGGACGGCAGCGAATACATCGACTACACAGGCAGGGCATACGCATACGAGGCCTACCTTGCCGGATTTGACAACTGGTACTACCCTCTTGAATATATAGATTTCTATCTTGAAAACTATGAGGAGTGGTATTTTAGCACCGACATTCCCTTCGCGGACGAAAACGGCAACACGTCCGTTTTAGTGATAAGCGACGGGGGCAGAACCGAATATTATGTGCCTACAATCGACACTGTTTTGTGCACTATGGAGGTATCGGGTTATATTTTCACCTACAGCACAGCGACTGACACATGGAACTACGAAAGCGTGCTGCCTGAGTACCTTGGACTGACGGATGATGAGGTTCTTTACGTCTGGATTGATGAGAATCTCTCGGTCAAGGACGACTACTACCATATTTACAGCGATATTTTAAGTCCCATTGAAAGCTTTGCCGACAGTCTGGCGCTGCCGGTAATCCTTTCGTGTCTTGTCATCTCGATTTTGCTCTTCATATACTGCGCTGCGGTGTCGGGTGTGGCGGAGAATACCGTCCGAGGTGAGGACGGCACAACTCACCGCGTCAGGTGTCCGCACCCCGCATGGATAAACAGAATACCGTTTGACGTATTTTTCGTTTTGTGTGCCCTTATCTCATGCGTCGGGATTATACCCATTCTTATGACAGCTGACGGAGAAATCCACCCGACAGCGACGCTCATATATATAACGGGCAACGCGCCCTTGGTGTACACAGTCTCATTTTTATGCGTATTCGCGGTTGTTGCCGCCGCAGCAGGGATTATCCTTTCGATAATCGCACGCGTGAGAAACGGCAGCCTTATCAAAAATAACGCCGTGGTGATTATAGTCAGGTGGACGGCAAAGAAAATCGCACAGGCGGCGGCGTTCATATCAGGCACCGTACCTCTCATCTGGCAGGTAGGAGCCGCGTCTGCGATATACGTGC
>JAJQHI010000037.1 GCA_021199825.1 Bacillota bacterium | reverse complement strand
CCACAAGCGCGCGCATGACGGCGATACCGGTCTTAATACGGGCGGAATGGGAACAGTGGCTCCAAATCCCTACTACACCGAAAAAGTCGCGAATGAATGCATGGAGAAAATCTTTGTGCCTACAATCAGCGCGATGAAAAAAGAGGGACGCACATTCAAAGGCTGCCTTTATTTCGGGCTTATGATAACAAAAGACGGTCCGAAGGTCATTGAATATAACTGCCGCTTCGGCGACCCCGAAACACAGGTTGTGCTCCCGCTCTTAAAATCCGACCTTTTGGATATTATGATTTCGGTCTCAGACGGCACACTTTCAGAATGCGCCGTGGAATTTGAGGACGCGTATTCCTGCTGCGTCGTAAAGGCATCCGACGGATACCCCGAAAAATATCAGTCGGGATATAAAATCACACAGTCAGGCGAGGTTTCAGGCGATATTTTCTATGCCGGCGCCAAGCTTGACGAAAATGGAGACCTTATCACATCGGGCGGCCGCGTTTTGGGTGTGACAGCAAAGGGAAAAACGCTGAAGGAGGCTATTGACAGCGCATATAAGGACGCTGAATCGGTAACCTTTGAAAACGAATATATGAGACACGATATCGGCGCGCGTGCGCTGGCAGCAGAGGTATAATCTTATGGTATACAGAGTTTACGTTGAAAAAAAAGAGGCGGAGGCGCTTGAGGCGCGTTCGCTCCTTTCGGATATTGAAGTGACGCTTGGCATAAAAAGCATCAGCAAGCTTCATGTCCTTAATAGATACGACGTTGAAAATATAGACGAGGCAACCTTTGAGTCTTCGGTTAGCACCGTTTTCGCCGAACCCTTGATCGACCGCATATATAAAAACAACCCTTACGGGAATTTGGTCGGCTTTGCGTCGGAATTTCTTCCGGGGCAGTTTGACATGCGCGCCGATTCCGCTTCCCAGTGCATTCAGCTGCTCTCACAGGGCAACCGCCCCGACGTCAAAAGCGCAAAAATATACGCTTTTGAGGGAACCGTAACAGAGGAAGAGCTTAATGCGATAAAGCATTATATCATCAACCCCGTTGAATGCCGCGAGGCTGATATGTGCGACACTCCTCCCGAAACAATCGCCATAAATCATCCGGTGCCGGATGACGTTCCCGTTTTGGAGGGCTTTCGCTCGATTGATGAGTCAGGTGCTGACGAATTTATAAAAAAATACGCTCTTGCCATGGACAGAGCCGACCTTCTTTTCTGCCGCGATTATTTTTGCGGTGAGGACCGCGATCCGACCCTTACCGAAATTCGCATGATAGACACCTATTGGTCCGATCACTGCCGTCACACGACGTTCTTAACCGAAATTGACGGCGTTTCCATCGATGATCCGACAATTAAGGCTGAATATGAGGAATATCTTTCAATAAGACGCGAGCTTGGACGTGAAAATAAGCCTGTCACCCTTATGGACATCGGCACAATAGCCGCAAAATACCTTTCATCAAAGGGGCTTCTGGACATGCTCGATGTATCAGAGGAGATTAATGCCTGCACGGTAAAGATAAAGGTGAATGTTGACGGGGCGGATGAGGATTGGCTTTTGCTATTCAAAAACGAAACACACAATCACCCAACGGAAATCGAGCCCTTCGGCGGCGCCGCAACGTGTATCGGAGGCGCTATACGCGACCCGCTTTCAGGAAGAGCGTATGTCTACTCCGCTATGAGAATCACAGGCGCGTCAGATCCGACATGTCCCATATCTGAAACACTCAAGGGCAAGCTTCCACAGCGCAAGCTCACGGTTACGGCGGCGGAAGGCTATTCGTCATACGGCAACCAAATAGGACTTGCCACAGGCTTGGTTGATGAAATATATCACGACGGCTACGTCGCGAAGCGAATGGAAATCGGCGCTGTTGTAGGCGCTGTTCCCGCGGAGAATGTGCGCCGTGAGCGCCCGGTCGCGGGAGATGTAGTAATTCTTCTCGGCGGCAAGACGGGGCGTGACGGATGCGGCGGCGCCACGGGGTCGTCAAAATCTCACACAGCCTCCTCCCTTTCCGTATGCGGCGCTGAGGTTCAAAAGGGCAACGCCCCTGAGGAGCGCAAGCTTCAAAGGCTTTTCCGCAACAAGGACGCCGAGCGCATGATAAAGCGCTGCAACGATTTTGGTGCGGGCGGCGTTTCCGTCGCCGTCGGTGAGCTTGCTGACGGACTTTCCATAAATCTTGACCTCGTTCCAAAAAAGTACGAGGGTCTTACCGGCACGGAGCTTGCAATATCCGAGTCACAGGAAAGAATGGCGGTTGTCGTTGACAAAAACGATGCCGACAGGTTCAAGGCTATAGCGGAAAGTGAAAACCTTGAGGCAACCGTTATCGCCGTCGTCACAGAGACACCCCGCCTTGTTATGTCATGGCGCGGGCAGACTATAGTAAACGTAACACGCGACTTTTTGAATTCAAACGGCGCGCCAAAGCACATCACAGTCGATGTTGCGCGACCGCAGGATTTGAAAAAGGAGCTGCCGCAGACGGGCTTTGCCGATTCAATGAAGTCTCTTGCGGGAGATCTTAATATCTGCTCAAAGCGCGGTCTTGCCGAACGCTTTGACTCAACCATCGGAGCGGGCACGGTGCTCATGCCCTTCGGCGGCAAATATCAGCTCACGCCTCCTCAGTCAATGGTCAACCTGATTCCCACGCTTCACGGTCACACAGACACATGCTCATTCATGGCGTGGGGCTTTAACCCTTACATTTGCGAAAAGAGCCCATATCATGGAGCGTATCTTTCCGTATATGAATCAGTCGCGAAGCTTATAGCAACAGGGGCTGAG
>JAJQHI010000177.1 GCA_021199825.1 Bacillota bacterium | reverse complement strand
ACTGAAGGCAGCATTCACTCCCTTGCCGTTGACGGGGGTGCCTCGGCGAATAATTTTCTCATGCAGATACAGTCGGATCTTTCGGGACTTAAAATCAGGCGACCCGTATGCACCGAATCGACTGCGCTCGGCGCCGCAATGCTCTCGGCTCTCGGTGTCGGAATATACTCCTCCCCGGAGCAAACAGCCGAAGCGCATAAAATTGAGCGCGAATTTTCTCCCGCGATTCGGGAGGACGAGCGTCAAAGGATGCTCAGCGGATGGCACGAAGCCGTAAGCCGAGTGCTTACAAGGAAATAAACCTGCTATTTTGCAGATATATTTTACAAAACCTCTCTTATTTTGGATACCTGAGCGCCGCGAAAAAAATTTTTTTGATTTTTTTCGTTTTGGGGTGAGACTTTTTCGAAAAAAAAATCGACTAATAGGGTGAGTAACTCAGAAAGGAGTTAATCATGGACAACGGTGAAAGTAGCTACCGCCGTTTTCTAAGTGGCGATGATGGGGGAATCGTCGAGATAATTCGGGATTACAAGGATGGACTCATCATGTTCATTTTCGGCATGACGAAAAATTTCAGTGACGCCGAGGATTACATGGAGGATACGTTCGTAAGGCTTGTGACAAAGAAGCCGCGCTTTGACGCGGGAAGCTCATTCAAGACGTGGCTTTACGCCATCGCGCGCAATGTCACGCTTGACGGAATGAAAAAAAGCGCCAAAACGCGCGCGAATGTATCGAATCATGAGCTTGACCCAAACACAAAGGCTGATGAGGAAAGCCTTGAGACTTCCTTAATCCGCGAGGAAAGCAGAATCACTCTTCACCGCGCGATGCAAAGGCTCACTTCCGATTACAGTCAGGCGCTGTATCTCGTTTATTTCGAGGATTTATCGTATGATGACGCTGCGCGTGTAATGAAAAAATCAAGAAAGCAAATGGCAAATCTCATTTACCGCGCAAAGCAGTCTCTGAAATCCGAACTTGAAAAGGAGGGGTTTGTGTATGAAATCATATAAAGAAGTCGCCGAAGACGTTTTTAAAAAGCGTGACGAATACGAAAAGAAGCAACGGGAGAGACGGCGTATAATTACGCGTGTGTCGGCTGCCGCCGCGTGTCTTTTCGTGGTCATAGGTATATCGACATCCGTTTATTTAGTCACACAGCGCAGCAACGAAGACGGGGCATCAGAGGACGGTTTGCACAACTCAAGCTGCAGCGAGGCATATTACGGCGCCGAAGACGGCGACTATATCGCATCTCTCACCGATGCCGAAACTGACCTGTCCGCCAGCGACGGAAGCGATGGATATGACGAGCCCGCCGCAGCAGACGATCTTGACGGCGATGATGTCACTGACGCGGCAGATGATAAGTCGGAGCAAAACAGCACCAACCCAAAAACCGATTCGGATTCAGATGATATCGCCGGCGAAGAAAGCATTGTTACCTCTGGGGAAACAGCGCACGCCTCATCAAATCTTACCGAATCCAGAGATGATTATTTTGAGGATTACGAGGATCTGAAAGCAAAGCTTACGGAGAGCGATTATTACCCCATATCGCTTGAAGGCGCGTTCATAGCTCTGCAAAACGGTGAGGCGGCGACGCTTTCGGAGGAATACGATTACCCTATTGTGATATCTTCCGACGCCCCCTTTGGATATAGCCGATATTTAATGTATACGTGTGTTGACGTCCTAACAGAAGAGGAATTTATGTTAATGATCGGTGATACCGGCTATGATACAGGAGACGACGATGAAACAGTCAACTTCGAATACGAGGAATCCGAAACGGCAGAAATCTCCCTTGAAAGCGGAAATGTAACGGCGGAGATATACAGTATAGGTGACGGGAGCGTGATTGTATCGTTCGAATACACGATAAATGAGGTCACGCGGCTTGTGGTGATATATGCTGAGAACGGGGAAATTCTCACCGAGGAGTTTTTCTCATCCATCAGCATTTCACTGCTGAATTAGAAATATTATTTATAGGCACAAAGCCTGAAAGGAGTAAACCATGAAAAAAACAAAGTCAGCGGCAATATCATTGCTGCTCGCGCTCGCAATGCTTCTCGTCTCATCATGCTCGACGATTGAAGCGGTGGAGCTGTCCGCCGAATACGAGCGCACAGCGACGGAAACAGGCAGCGTCAGCGAGGATTTTATAACAAAGCTGACCGCGCTGTCATTTAAAATGTTCTCGGAGATAACAACCGAGGATGAGGATAAAGCAAATCTTCTCTTCTCGCCCCTCTCCGCGGCTGTATGTATCGCCATGATTACAAATGGTGCTGACGGGGAGACGCTCGCAGAGCTTGAAGAGCTATTCGGCATGGATATTGAGACGCTCAACAAGTCAATATACGCCTATGTCGCATCTCTTTACACCTCCGACGACTGCAAATTGTCCCTCTCCAATTCAATCTGGGTTCGCAACACGCGCATTACCGTGAAGGAGACCTTTCTTCAGACAAACGCCGACTGGTACGGTGCAGACGCTTACTCCGCTCCGTTTGACGACTCGACCGTTGACGACATCAACAAGTGGTGCCGTGACAACACGGACGGACTTATCAACAAAATAATTGATGAAATCCCTCAAGATGCCGTGGCATACCTCATCAATTCCCTGCTCTTTGACGCGAAGTGGATGTCCGAATACGATGACGACGACATGATTGAAAACGCGACCTTCACAAATTACGACGGCACAACCTCAGAGGTAACTCTTATGGACTCGATTGAGTCGCAGTATCTCACAAACGGCAACGCCACAGGAGTTATGAAATACTATTCGGGCTACAGC
>JAJQHI010000122.1 GCA_021199825.1 Bacillota bacterium | reverse complement strand
GTCGAAGGTTTCGTATTTTGCTGTCGGGATTCCGTATTTTTTCATAAGATCCTTAGAAAAAATCTCGCTCCCCTCGATTATCGCGGCGCGGGACGTAGGACCGAAGCATTTTATCCTGACCTCATTTAATCTGTCAACGCAGCCGAGAACAAGCGGGTCATCAGGCGCGACAACGGCAAAATCTATTTTATTTTTTACGGCAAAATCCACAATTCCGTCAATATCCGTCGCCTTGATGGGAACGCATACGGCGTCCTTGGCAATGCCTCCGTTTCCGGGCAGGCAATATATGACCTCCGCTTTGGGATTTTCCTTGAGCTTTTTAATTATAGCGTGTTCGCGTCCGCCTCCGCCGACAACAAGTATCTTCATGGTATATCCTCCCGACAGAATGATTAACTGTTTAGTTTTATAATCAATGATGGAAAAGGCGAGTGCCTGTGAAGCACATAGCGATTCCGTATTTGTCGCATGACGCAATTACCTCATCATCACGCACAGATCCGCCCGGCTCGGCAACGTATGAAACTCCGCTCTTTCTTGCGCGCTCGATATTGTCGCCGAACGGGAAGAACGCGTCGGAGCCGACAGACACACCGGTGATCGAATCTAGGTATTCGCGCTTTTCCTCGGATGTCATAATATCGGGGCGGCAGCGGAAGAATTTCTGCCATTCGCCCTCAGCCGTGACCTCCTCCGGCTCGTCCGAAAGATAAACGTCGATGCAGTTGTCGCGTTCCGGCTTTCCGAGAGTGTCAAGGAAGGGAAGCGAGAGCACCTTTTCGCTCTGGCGAAGATGCCAAAGGTCCGCCTTGCCTGCGGCAAGACGTGTGCAGAGTATTCTTGACTGCTGACCTGCGCCGACGCCAATAGCCTGTCCGTCATATGCAAACGCAACGGAGTTAGACTGGGTGTATTTGAGTGTTATAAGAGAAACAATAAGGTCTGTCAGCGCATCGTCGGGTATTGTCTTATTCTTGGTTACCACGTTTGAGAGCATATCGCGTGTAATTTTTATATTGTTGTGTCCCTGCTCGAAGGTTACGCCGAACACCTGCTTGCGCTCGATTTCTGCCGGAACGTATGATGGGTCAATTTTAACGATATTGTATCCGCCCTTGCGCTTGGTCTTGAGGATTTCAAGCGCTTCCGGCTCATATGCGGGCGCGATTATTCCGTCGGAGACCTCATGCTTGATGATTTTAGCCGTTGTGACATCGCACACGCCTGAAAGTGCTATCCAGTCGCCGAATGAGGACTGTCTGTCCGTTCCTCTTGCCCTAGAGTAAGCGCAGGCGATGGGGGAGTCATCAAGCCCTTCGATATTATCAACGAAAAACGCCTTTTTCTGCGCGTCCGAAAGCTTTTTGCCGATGGACGCGGACGTGGGGGAGACGTGCTTGAATGATGTTGCGGCTGCCTCTCCCGTTGCCTCTGAAAGCTCGGAGACGAGCTGCCATGAATTGAGAGCGTCAAGGAAGTTGATATATCCGGGGCGACCGTTTAAAATTTCAACGGGAAGCTCGCCGCCGTTTTCCATGAATATGCATGCGGGCTTTTGGTTCGGATTGCAGCCGTATTTGAGTGAAAATTCGTTCATGATAATTCCCCTTATCTGTATTTGTTTATGAGTCTGTCGGTATATGTGCCGTCAGACAATGAAGTATATCTAACGTAAAGAGATATTTTGTTTTCGCCGTCAAGCGCGTCCCATACTTCAGACGTGAAAAGGTCGATGTCATCGGGAACTGAGATAATCCTGGGTTCACCCGAAAAAGACGGGAGAGGCGAGCCATCGCCGTTATATGTGTGAATGAGGTGTCCTACACCCGCTGTCGGAGAATATGCGTATGTGAATCTGTTGCATCCACCGCCGTATGAGCGCTTGAGAATAGAAAGCTTGTAGCGGTAGTTGCCGTCAATATGGACAATTCCGCTGATTCTTGGAGTGAAATTCGGCGCGTCAGGCTCATATCCGCGCATCATAAGCGCGGCTTCGAACGTGTTTCCGCACATTATTTCACGGCAGATAGTGTCCGTCTGATTGCCGTTTGTCACAACAATTGTGCCGTCCATGCTGCGCACGGCGTTATAAATGATGAGGGAAGGGTCTGAAACCTTAGATTCGTCATAAGGCTTTGTAAATATAGTGCCGTCCTCATCCTTGGCGAATACTCTGTTGCGTGAATTTTCGCTTCTTCCCATGATGAAATACGCGATGACGCTGTATTTTTCATTTTGTGAGGTACCAAGCGCGATTCCCCTGCCTACATAAGAGATTCCGCCGATTTCTTCCTTGATTGTCTTCAGTGTGTCCATTATTCATCATCCTCCGATAAACGATTAAATGCTTTCATATTGCGAGCAATGCCGCAGGGCAATTGATGCCGCAACCTCTTCCAGTGCCTCCGGCAGAATGATCCATTCCGCCTCCTCCATCACACGCCTTTGAAGCGTTTCCGGAGTATCTCCGTCCTTTATGTAAACGGCGCGCTGCTTTATAATTTTGCCGCCGTCGGGCACCTCATTTACAAAGTGAACCGTTGCTCCCGTCACCTTTACACCGTACTCAAGTGCCGCCTCGTGGACGCGCAGCCCGTAAAATCCTTCCCCGCAGAAGGATGGGATGAGTGACGGGTGAACGTTAATTATGCGCTCATGCCATTTTGATGTAAATTCGCTTGAAAGAATGGACATGAAGCCCGCCAGAACTATCATCTCAGCGCCTGTATCAGCAAGGATTTGATTCAGTCCCGCTTCAAAGGATTCCCGCGATACACCCTTGCGCGAAACGACATATCCGGGAATACCGGCATTTTTCGCTCTTGTG
>JAJQHI010000224.1 GCA_021199825.1 Bacillota bacterium | reverse complement strand
GCTTCAGATTCTGCGCGACAGAAATGTAATATCATTTTTAGGCGGCGGGAATTACAGAAAAAATGTATGAGATAATTTATGCGCTCTGTTCATGAGCGAATCAACTAAATTTCAAAGGCTGTGGAACGAAACACGCTCCACAGCCTTGTTTGTAATCATTATGTCCCCCGGTTTGCCCTTACAAATCATAGTATGTCTCGGTGGTGGAGGTGGAGGTTGAGGAATCTGCGGGCTTTTGAGGCGCGGGCGCGGAGGTGACATCCTCATACTCAGGTATTTCACCTGTCGCCGCTGTGCCTGAAGTCGTCGGTTCCGCGCCCTCATTCACGGGATTGAAGAGCACCGTGTCCCCGTCCGCGGGCGATTCTGTGCCCACAGGCTTGAAAAGCACCGTATCTCCGGCATCAGCAGCGGCAGCTGATGCTGCAGCTGCAGATGAAGCGGCTGCTCCCTTGTCCTTGGCGTCCGCGTCATTATTCGGCGCGCCGCCGTCAGATTTTGATTTATCCCTGCCACCGCCCTGACGCTTCTTTTTATCCATGGCGATGACAAGATATATAATCGCCGCGAAAACGGCAGCCGCGACCACCAGCACGACAACGTAAATCACGATTGATTTTGTGGACGGGGTGCGTCTGACGACTGATGAGCCCGTTTCAGTTTCCGTCACCTCGTCGGATGTGAGCCCGTCATCGCTTACGGCGTTTGAGTCTGACGCGAGCGTTACGCCTGTCGCCTCCTCATATGTCTCGGTGTGACCGCATACCGTGCATACATGGACGGTTTCGCCGTCCTCGTTTTCTTCCCAGTCGCCGTATGTGTGGTCCGTCATGGGGATTGTCTCCGTTGATATGACCTCGCCGCATACGGTGCATTTTTTCTGTCTTTCGCCAAGGGATGTGCACGTTGCCTCAGTGACGGTTTCCCATTCGCCCTCAGTATGGGAGGCGGGGATTGTCTGATACCCGATAATCTCGCCGCAGGAGGTGCATATAATCTCGACCTCGCCGTCGGTTGTGCACGTCGCCTCCGTTATTGTATACGTTGTGGTTTCTGCGTGGTCGCAGTCCTCGCTCGCGAATACGGCGGTGACGACAATATCATACGCGGGCATCACGTCGGGGAGAGAGTCCCAGCGGGAGAATGTGCCCGACGATGACGTGGGCTCATCGGGAAGGTTTATAGTCTCCCCTTCAAGGTATGAGCCAACGGCGTAAACCTCGCCGTCAACCATATATGTGACGGTGAAGGTAGATGTTATCTCCGCTAAAGAGACTGACGCGGAGGACGTGTAAAGCTTATTCGGCGCGTCGCAGAGGTAATATGTGAGCGTGCCGTCGTCCGCTATGGTGAAGTAGTATATGGAATAGCTGCCCGTGTCGGGAGTGATGACAGTTTTAATCTCGCCCGTGCTGACGTTATACGAATAAATCGAGGACGGGTCGTTATAGTAGACGCATCCGTCATAAACGCCGACGCCCGAATACGCGAGGGTATACACGTTTGTCGAGCCTGAAACGCCCCAGCGCTCCGTTATTGACGCGACGGCGGTCGATGTGCCTGACGAAAGGTTATACCTGCAGAGCGTTTTCGCGGATGCGTCAAAGGAGTACCATTCGCCGCCTATATAGACGAAGGGGGAGGTGACCGTTGACCACACGTACGAGTCGTAGTATGTGGAGGTGCACTCATAGTCGCACGTCCAGCCTGTATGCTCCGTCGATGAGGAGGTGACTATAGCTGTATCGCTTTTGAGAAAGGATTTGTGCAGCGACTGACCCGCCATATCGGGCACAACGTCGTCCCACGACACGTCCATATGATACCAGTACGAGCCTATTTTGACGACGTTCCACTCATGATTCATCGTGTCGCTGCCCGCGAAATCGCATTCAATGCCCAGCTCATCGCACGCAGCCTTGACGGCGAGAGAATATGCGACGCACGTGCCCGACCCTTCAGTCGCGAGCGAATAAAGATCGCGGTTCTCGACTGTTGTGTCGTAGCTGAAATGCAGAAGGAGATAGTCATGTATGACCATGAGCTTTTCGACCGTTGACATATTGGAGGACGCGCCCGCGACAATATCGTCAATCAAATCCTGAACGACCGCCTTCGCGCTTGTAAGCTCCGCGCCCGAAAGTGTATACGTCGGCGTAAACGATATAATTTTGCGCCCGTCATCCTCATCCTTATAGTTATACGAGTACTCATTGCTGACGTAAAAGAGGTCAGGCTTTGTCTCAAGCAAATCGCTTATGACCTCGCGCAGCTCATCGGCGGTGAGGGAGTAGGCGGAGACGTCGATTTCAGCCTCCGACTCCAGAAAGGCGCCGTATATTGTATCGGACGCAGCCTCAAGCGCCGCCGAATCGGCGGCAAAGACGGCAGCCGCGCACGAGAATATCATAAAGGCTGTGAACACAGCTGCCGCGGCTGCTGTGACGGCAGCGGCGATGTTGAATTTTATCCTTCCCTTGAACATAAGAAAACTCGCAAACTCCTTTTATATTTAGTGCATGGGCGAAGACCGCCGATGCCGCAATGTGACTGTATATCATACGTTGTTGCCGCTTTTTTAGTTAGAACGCACCCTGCAAATAATATTTTTGAATCTATGATTCAAAAATATTATTTGACGGGTTTCCCCAATTCAGCTATGCTGAATTGTTTTCGGCTATGCTGAATTGTTGTCAACGCAGTTGAATTGTTGCTATGCTGAATTGTTTTCGGCTATGCCGAATTGTTGCTGCCGCTCTTCTTAGTTAGAGCGCTACCCTGCAAATAATATTTTTGAATCTATGATTCAAAAATATTATTTGACGGGTTT
>JAJQHI010000087.1 GCA_021199825.1 Bacillota bacterium | reverse complement strand
CTTCATATCAGCTCACACCTCCCTTATACAGTTGAAAGCTCCAGCTTTGATGTGATGCCGCCTGATGAGAAAATATGCTCCGCCCGCTCGCAGAAAAGCGTTTTGACCTTCCCCTCAAGCAGCGTTGGCACACTCATGCCTCCTCTCAAAAGAAACCCGTCTCCCAAAACGGTGCATTTTACGCTTATTTTCGGAAAGGAGTATTCGCCGAGAATCTCACCCGCCGTCATGTAACCCGCGCCTGCGCGCGAAAGCTTCCCCGTGTAGCGCGAAAGCCCGTACTTAGCCTTTGCCTCCTCGTTTGAGGAAAGCGTTATCTGCCGCCCGCCGTCCTCGTCAATGTAGAGCATGACCTCATCATAAAAATCCTCGTCAATGCTCGCCGTCACCTCAAATGAGGCACACTCACCGCGGGAAAGTGTTTTTCCCCATATAAGGCTCCCTTCTGGCAAAAGCGAAAGCGAGCCGCAATCGTCAAAAAGCACGTACCGCTCCCCGCCCATAGCCTCCGTTAAGGAAAGGGAAGCTTCTATGATGTCCGAAAGCGTCTTCATCTCACAGCATTTTTGACCGAGCCTGTATTCCGTGCCGCATATTTTCCCGATAGGGAACCCGTACGAAAGCGCGATGATTGAAATCACCTCAGACGCTGTCCTGCCAGTCAATTCAATTGTGTCCCTGTTTTCAAGATACCGCATCATGTCATACGCGAGCGCCGTGTATTTGTCAGGCGCCTCAGTCACCGTAAATATCCGCCCGACAAAAATCATCTTACCGCCGTATGACATCTCGACTCTCCCGCCAACCTCAACCTTCTCTCCGCACTCAAATGAAATGGTTGACGGCGACAGCCCGCGCCGGGACGTGTATTTTATATTCCCAAAAGGCTCAAGCTCTCCGCCGCCCGCGGTAAGGCTCACTTTTTTCATTCGTCCTCCCCCGCCGCGCGGAATTTCAGCGTGACCTCAACTCCCGTGTCGGACGGCTCAAACGTCACCGACTCTGCCCACGCCGAAAGCGTAATGTCAAAGCACTGACACGTCTCCCCGACAGAAATCACCGACACCGTTATAACCCTGCCGTAAAGCTCCGACAAAAACTTAAGAAAGCCTCCCGCCGGTGAAAAGTCGATGTAGTCGTAGTATTCGGCGCTGTCAGGAATATCAAGTCTCACCGTCAGAACCTCCGCCGACACCCCGCCGAACCTTGAAACATATCCGCCCTCAATGAGCATCTCCTCATCTATTTCCCCCGACCTTTTGACCGATACCGAGTCGGGACATACGGGCATTAAGTACCCGTCAATGTAAACGCAGTAATCCTTTTTCAATCTATAAACTCGCCTCCGTTTCCGTCCTCACCCTTGTGTCAAAGCCTGCAGCCCTTTCGCACGGTGAAAAATCAACGCTCAGCGTGACGCCACCGTCATCCCCGCACAAAACGCCCGTTTTGACGGACGCGGGACACAAAACGCCGTATTTTTCGCCAAGCTCCGTGATAATGCCGCCGACCGCCGCGTCAAAGTAATCGCTCCCGCTGCCGTCTGTTGGCGTCCGCATATAAAATTTATCGCAAAACATCTCAAATGCTCTTTTCCTTATCTCATCCTTCGTTCTTATCACGCTCCCGTCATTTCCGTCCGAGGAAACGTCATATGCAAACCGCAGACACTCCTCCTGCCCGTACCTTATAAGCGACAGCTGACCGAGCCCCGCCAGCGCCTTTGCCCTTTCGGGCGACACCTCATTCGCTCCCGCGTCCTCGCCGACCGATAAGGATAAAACCGAAGAGTAAAACGGCATGGCGCACAGCATCCCCGCAACGGTGTATAAGGCGTCCGCCCCGCATTCCGATGAAAAGGAAAAGCAAAAGTCCTCGCCCGTGGCGCAGTCGAGCATCACCGCCCGCATAGAAAAGCCCGATTTCCGCCTGCCCCTCACATATTCTATAGCCGCCGATTTAAAATCGTCGTCGTTCTCGACCGTTAAGAGCATATCCGGCTCATATTCGTCAAATGCGGAAAGCAGCACCGCGTATTCTGTCCCGTCGGATATCTCCTCCGCGTCAGCTCCGCCAGTCATAGGCACCCCCGCCGTTGGGAAAAGCGAGACCGACGTGTCAAATACCACATATTCGCTGTCCATCAGCTCCTCAGCACCCGCGATCGTCTGACTTGAGACCGAAATCCCGTCAATGTACGTCACAACACGGTATCCGCTCTCCTCCTCATATACGCCAAGGGTGATTCTGTTACCCGCCGTGCCCTCATATTTAGCCCGACCGAATGCACAGGACGCGTACCCGCCGCCCGCAGGGCGCAGACAGAGAACCTCACCCGCATACCTGAGCATATCGCAAAGCGCCCCCTTTGCCGCCGCCGCAATCAAAGGATTGCCGACGACCTCATCGATACTCGTAAATGAGGTCACCTCACCCGCTCCGCCAAAACCAACGTCAAGCATAACGCCGATTTTTCCTGCTCTTTCGATGTATTTCATTCCGCCCTCCATAAAATATCACGTCCCGTTAAACTCAATCACAAGGCTTGACATCATAATCTGATATCCGTCGCGTGTCTGCGTGTCAAAAAACGCCGTATAGCATCTCGGCAGCCTGTACGTCACCGAAACGTCCACGTACGACTTATATATTTTCCCCTCGTGCTTTTCCGCATCAAATGAAAGCGTTCCGAGAGTTATCGGCTCAAGCGCGTTGATAACCGCTCTTCCGCATTTGCCAAGAGGCACGCCGCACGGCGGAAACGCCCTCACGCGAACCGTAATAAGCTCCGTCTCGCCGTCGCCGCCCGACGACACCTTCTCCGTCACATAATATATAGAC
>JAJQHI010000013.1 GCA_021199825.1 Bacillota bacterium | reverse complement strand
GAGGGCGGGCAGAGCATGAATCCGAGCGCCGAGGATATAATTGACGCGATAAAGTCGTGCCCGTGCGAGAACGCGATTATTTTGCCCAACAACTCAAATATAGTTCTGACGGCAAAGCAGGTTTCGAGAATTGTTGACGATACAAACATCTTAGTGATAAAGACACATACAGTCCCGCAGGGGCTGGGTGCGCTTGTGGCGTATAATCAGCTGCGCTCGCCTGAGGAAAACCTTGAGGTTATGACCGAGGCGGCAGGCGCTATAAAAACGCTTTCGTTCACACGCGCCGTAAGGGACGCGGAGCTTGACGGGCTCTCAATCAAAAAGCGCGATTTCATGGGGCTTGTGGACGATGATGTCAAAGCCGTCGATACAGAGCTTTTGCCCTGCATTGAGGCGCTTATTCCCGAAATGGAAGAGTACGATATTTTCACGGTTTATTCGGGCAAGGGCGTTAAGGAACGCGAAACCGAGGAGGTTGTCGGATTTTTGAAGTCCAAGCTGCCGTCTGACTGCGAAATTATATCCATCGCGGGCGAGCAGCCCATATATCCGTTTGTTATATCAGCCGAATAAATAAAATATTTGTGGAGGACATATCATGGCAGATTACGTTATCACATCCTGCTCTACTGCAGACCTGTCACGGGAGCATTTTGAACGAATCGGTATCGAGATTGTGTATTTTCACTATTTCCTTGACGGCGTGGAATACCAGGATGATCTCGGACAGACACGTTCATATGAGGATTTCTACAGTGCAATGAAAAACGGCTCGGATACAAGCTCCGCTCAGGTGAGTGTGGGCGAATATCTTGAGTTTTTCCGCCCGTTTCTGATGTCTGGCAAGGACGTGCTTCATGTAACCCTGTCTTCCGGCATATCGGGAACATACAATTCCGCCGTCACCGCGGCGTCAATGGCAGAGGAGGAATTTCCCGAAAGGCGTGTGATTGTTGTAGACTCACAGGCAGCCTCGTCGGGCTTCGGAATGCTCATTGACAAGGCGGCGGAGCTGCGCGATGCGGGATATTCCCTTGATGAGCTTCACGACTGGCTCGAATCAAATAAGCATTATCTTCACCATTGGTTCTTCACGACGGATCTCAAGTGGTTCATTAAGGGCGGCAGAGTTTCAAAGGTGACGGGAGTCGTCGGCGGGCTTTTATCGATTTGCCCGCTTCTGCACGTTTCATATGACGGAAAGCTTGAGCCCGTATACAATGTGCGCACGAAGCGCCGCGTCATCGAAAAGATGGTCGATATGATGGCTGAAAACGCAAGGGGCGGGACGGATTACGACGATAAGTGCTATCTTTGCCATTCGGCGTGCCTTGACGACGTTATGGCTGTGGTAAAGCTCATCAAGGAAAGGTTCCCAAAGCTCACGGACGACAAATTCTGCATCAATTCAATTGGCACGACAATAGGCTCCCATACGGGGCCGGGCACCGTCGCAGTGTTCTTTTGGTCGGATAAGGAAAGATAAAAAATAGGAGGGGCTGCACAGTCCCTCTTTAATAAAGCACTGAACAACATATAATCAAAAACTTCAGCGGAGGCGGCGATATGACGCATGATGAGGCGCGGATTTATTTGATTCGCGAGATGATACACGAGCGTGGTGAGGATGAGAAAATAGAGATACCCGCGGGAGCGGAGGAACAAAAAAAGCTTTTGCGCGCGCTTTTCAATGTAAGACCGCCGATGAGAGCGCCGGAGCGCTTTTTAAGCGTTCAGAACGAGTATTTGCGCGAGGAGATAAGGTCCCGCGGCATTACTGATTCGGATTCTCTTTGCATGAACGATGATGGAATGTGCATATGGCAGGGCGATATAACGACGCTGAGGTGCGACGCTATAGTGAACGCCGCAAATTCTCAGCTTCTGGGATGCTTTTACCCGAATCACGGGTGTATAGACAACGCGATTCACACATTCGCGGGCGTTGAGCTTCGGCTGGAATGCGAAAGAATAATGTCAAAGCAAGGACATGAGGAGGCGGTCGGGGACGCTAAAATTACATCCGCGTACTGCCTGCCATGCAGATATGTAATACACACCGTCGGTCCCATGGTGTTCGGTGCGCCGGGAGCGCGGGAGCGCGAGCAGCTTTCGTCGTGCTACCGCGCCTGCCTTGAGACAGCGGTGAGGCACAGCTGCAAAAATATAGCTTTTTGCTGCATTTCAACGGGAGAATTTCATTTTCCGAACAGGGAGGCGGCAAAAATCGCCGTGAACACGGTTGTGGAATACAAAGAACGCACGAAGAGCAAAATTGAGGTGATATTTAATGTTTGGAAGGATATTGACCGAGAAATCTACGGAGAGCTTCTCCGATAATATTAAACGTCTCATCGCCGCGCTTGAGGGTGCTGATGCCGTTATTATAGGAGCCGGCGCGGGGCTGTCGACCTCAGCGGGGCTTGAATATTCAGGTGAGAGATTTAAGGTCAATTTCGCCGAATTTGAGCGAAAATACGGATTTCATGATATGTATTCGGGCGGGTTTTATCCTTACGACACGCTTGAGGAGTATTGGGCATTTTGGAGCCGGAGCATATATGTAAACAGATACAGTGATATCCCCAAGCCCGTCTATGAGTGCCTTTATGAGCTGGTATGTGATAAGGATTATTTCGTGCTGACCACAAATGTGGATCACTGCTTTCAGCGTGCGGGCTTTGATAAGAACCGCCTCTTTTATACGCAGGGAGACTATGGACTTTGGCAGTGCTCAAAGCCTTGTCATGCGAAAACATACGACAATGAGGATTCTGTGCGCAGGATGTTGAAGGAACAGACGGATATTAAAATACCGTCAAGCCTGATACCTTACTGTCCTGTCT
>JAJQHI010000070.1 GCA_021199825.1 Bacillota bacterium | reverse complement strand
CCTTTATATGGAGTCGCACCCAGATACAGACGTGCTGATAGGCTCGCGCAGAATCGGCAGCGACGGATATGAGGGCTACAGCGCCGTGCGAAAGCTCGCCTCAGAGGTCTATTTACAGGTGGTAAAGCTTCTCGCGGGCTTTGATCACAGCGACTCTCAGTGCGGCTTCAAAGCCTTCAGAGGAAATGCGGCGCACGACATCTTTTCGCGCTGCGCCACTGACGGGTTTGCCTTTGACATAGAAGCACTGCTTTTCGCAAAGGCTCTCGGCTACAAAATCGACGAGTTCGCGGTCAAAATCATAAACCACTCCGACACAACGTCAAAAATACACGTTTTCCGCGATACGTTCAGAATGCTACGCGACCTTATAAAAATCAAAAAACACGTGAAAGTGAGCCTGTCATCATGAGACGCGCAGACAGAGAAATAAATGACATATCGGAGATTATCTCTGTGATGAAGGAGTGCGACGTTTGCCGCGTTGCCCTTTTTGATGACGAATATCCATATATACTCCCGCTGAATTTCGGAATGGAAAATGACACCCAAACGGGCAAAATCATGCTTTATTTTCACGGCGCGTCAGAGGGGAAAAAGTACGAGCTGATATCGAAAAATCCACGCGCCTCATTTGAGATGGATACGTCCCACCGCCTCATTTTGGACGAGGAGCACGGGTACTGCACGATGGAATATGAAAGCGTCATCGGGCAGGGCAAAATCACGATAATAGAGGGTGAAGAGGAGAAAAAACGGGCGCTTGACCTGCTGATGCTTCACTACAAAAGGGATGGATTCGCATATAGTCAAGCGTCCGCGAAAATCACAAAGGTCATGAAGCTTGAGGTCAAGTCCCTCACGGGAAAGCGCCGCATGAAAAAGAGCTGACCGACACGACATCCAAAATGGTTGAGGAGAACACACATGAAAAGATTATCTTTTGCCTTAGCACTTGTTTTATCGGTGCTCACAATATCTTTTGCGCTTACATCGTGCGAGAGCGATATAAGAACGTTTGTCAGATATGAAACTTACGACAGAATGCAGGACGCGCTCTCGTTTACCATGCGCACAGTCCCAGACCTTGACGACGTAAAATCATACGGCGTCATGGACGGAAATCTCGGTGAGATAGAATACTACATCACAGCCGAGGGCGGACGCATGAACGGCACACTCGCCCTTCGCATGGCAAAGGCGTCATACGCTGAAAAATACGCGGACGACAGCACTCCTGGCATAGCGGACGTATCGATTGCATCCGGGTATTTAAGCCACGGAGAGGAGCGCATTGGCACATATACGGTCACGTACTACGCGACCGAAACGCAGGTTTTCGGCATATGGAATGATGACAACTATTATTACTCTCTCACCTTCACCTTTGACGAGGATGAGATGATTCCTGTATGGGACGATATATACGAATATGTCGTCTCTGTTATATCAACCCCCAACTCATAATACCAAAAAGCGCGGGACCCAATCGGGAATCCCGCGTTTTTATATTTAATCCTTAACCTCAAGACCCGTCTCCCTCATCGCGTACCGCAAATCCCCGATAATGTCCTCGCAGTCTTCAATTCCCACAGAAAAGCGGAAGAACCCGTTGTGGAATTTTTCAGGATAGAGATACTGCCTTTCATCATTCTCACCGAGAAATACGATAAGGCTTTCATCATGTCCGAGCGACACCGCCGAGGTTATCACATTCAGATGACTGACAAATCTGTTGTGCGTATCGTGGTCAGCCCTCAGCCCAAATGACACCATGCCGCCGTAACCCGGAGACATTTGCTTTTTTGCAATCTCATGCCCGACGTCATCGGGAAGCCCCGGATAAGCGACAAAGCTCACACACGGCTGCTCACGAAGCCATTTTGCGACCGCAAGAGCGTTTTCGTTGTGGGCGCGCATACGAAGCGGCAGTGTCACCGAGCCGCGCATTATGAGCCACGCGTTAAAGGGACTGATAGTGCCGCCGAGATTAACCTGAGACACCGCGCGAATTAAATCAAGGTCCTCTTTTCTTCCAATAATCGCGCCGCCCATTGAATCGCCATGACCGTTTATGTATTTTGTCAGGCTCTCAACGCAAAAGTCCGCGCCTAACTCTATCGGACGCTGATTGTACGGAGATGCGAACGTGTTGTCAACACTCAAAAGCACTCCGTGACGGTGCGCAATCTCCGCTGTAGCCCTTATATCCGTTATTGAAAGGGTGGGATTTCCCGGAGTTTCAATATGTATAAGCTTCGTGTTCGGTCTTATCGCCGCCTCAACCTTTTCAGGATCGGTCGCGTCCACAATCATCGTCTCAACACCGAATTTGTTGTTCAAAAGCTCATTCAAAAGCCTGTACGCTGCAATGTATGTCACATTTGAGAAAACCGCGTGGTCTCCGCTGTTCAGAAGGGCAAAGAAAAGCCCGCTCAGCGCGGCAACCCCTGAGGCGAGCGCGATGCAGTCCTCCCCGCCCTCAAGCGAAGCGATTCTCTCCTGCAAATACTTTTGGTTCGTTCCCCCGTTTCGGGTATATAAATTGCCCGACGCACTCGACCAGTTCACGTCCGTCGGATCATAGGGCAGCTCATAGCTGTTGCCCATGGTAATGGGTCGTTTGATTGCCCCGCTGTCGCGGTCAATATCGTTTCCCGTGTGAACCGCTCTTGTGGCAAATCCGTATTCGTCCCCGAAATGATGCTCCTTCATTTTTTCTCTCCAATCATTTGTTTTTTGCGCATAATATTATGTGGTACCCCGCGCTCCTCTCAATCGTTTCGGCAGCGCCGAAAATCGACGAAAGCTCGCGCTGCGCGGACGGCGCGCCCTGGTTCTTTCGTATCACCGCAT
>JAJQHI010000195.1 GCA_021199825.1 Bacillota bacterium | reverse complement strand
CGTTATAGCGGTCCTTGCGTTTTTCGGAAAGCGCAATCCCAAAAACTTTATTTTCGTCGCGGCAGTCGTGCTTTTGGCAATTGTAATTATCGTGACAGTCGATTTTTCCTCGCCCGACGACTACTACGGCGGGACGGAACAGGTCACGGGCGACAAGGTCAGCGTCACAATCTCAATTGTATGCTATAATATCGCTGGCGAGGCGGACTACATACCAAACGATGGCGTAATACTGGAAAATACCGAATTTACAATGTCGGATGGCAGCACGGTGTACGACCTCACCGTATCAGCCGCGAAAGCAATGACGCTCATGCTTGATATAGCGGAGGGCTCATCATACGTCAGGGGAATCGAGAACATATACGAGCTTGATTTCGGCGATTTGTCTGGATGGGTATACCTTGTAAACGGGGAAATCCCCTCAGTCGGCTGCGGCGAATATGTCCTTGCCGACGGTGATTCTGTCATTTGGGCATACACTCTTTCGCTCGGCGAGGACGTTGGAGGCGAGAAAACATGGTGAGCCTTTCCGAGACAAATCCCGCGGCGTACACGATTTACTTTTTGGCGGTCACGCTCCCCGCAATGTTTTCGGGAAACCCCATAATTTCTCTAATCTCGCTTGTATGCTCACTTTCATATTCGCTGACGCTCGGCAGAGGCAGGAAACGATACGGGTATTATATCGTGTTTTTCATAGTCTACACGCTCATCAACCCGATAGTCTCACATAACGGCAAAACGGTGCTTTTTCTCGCAAACAACACACCGATAACGCTTGAGGCACTCATATACGGGGTTTACGCCGCAGTCATGATAATCTCGGTGCTTTTGTGGTTTTCCTCATATTCCCGCGTCATGACAAGTGACAGGCTTTGCTATCTTTTGGGGCGCGTATCGCCAAGGCTATCGCTTTTGATTTCAATGACAATACGCTTTGTACATATTTTCGGGGCGAGGAGGCGCGAGGTAAAAAACGCGGCTCTCGCCGAAGGGTATTTCCTTGACGGGAACATCATTGACACTATACGGTGCGAGCTGCACATAATGTCTGTGCTTGCGACGTGGTCGCTTGAGAACGGAATACGCACCGCTGACAGCATGGAGGCACGCGGGTACGGTGTCGGCAGACGCACATCGGCTAAAAGCTTCGGCTTTAGCGCGTTTGACATCGCCCTCATTGTCTTTTCCGTGTGCCTCTCCATGCCCGCGATTTATCTGTGCGCTGCGGGCGGGGTATCGTTTGAATTTTATCCGGAAATCAAGCCGCCGGCATCGGCGCATACGCTCACCCTCGCGTACGCTTTATACGCCCTTTTGGCAATGACACCGACAATATGCGAAATTATATGGAGGCTCAAATGGAGATACTTAAGGTCGAGGGTCTGACCTTTTCATATGCCGCGTCGCATGAGACGAAAAAATCCCTCAATGGCGTCAGCTTTTCGGCAAATGAGGGTGAGTTTATCGTGGTGTCGGGCGGCACGGGGAGCGGGAAATCGACCCTTTTGAGAGCGCTTAAGCGCGAGCTTTGCCCAAACGGCACCCTGTCGGGCAAAATCACCGTTTTCGGGCGCGACCGCGACACGCTTGACGCGAAATCGTCAGCGGCGGCGATTGGATTTGTGCCCCAGCACCCGGAGGAGGCGATTGTGACAGACCGAGTGTCGCATGAGCTGTGCTTTGGGCTTGAAAATCTCGGTGTCGCCCCCGATACAATACGCCGCCGCGCCGCGGAGACAGCCGCGTTTTTCGGCATGAATGAGATATATTCATGCGACACCTCATCGCTTTCGGGCGGGCAAAAGCAAATGCTCGTTTTGGCGTCTGTTATGATAATGCGCCCGAAGCTTCTCCTGCTCGATGAGCCGACCTCGGAGCTTGACCCTATATCAGTCGGGAGCTTTCTCTCTTCCCTCTCCCGTCTGAACCGTGAGCTGGGGCTTACAATTATCATGGCGGAGCACAGACTTGAGGACGTGCTTTATTTAGCTGACAAGATGCTCATTTTGAAGGACAGTGAATCCGTTTTTTTCGGGGACGTAAACGACGCCTTCAAAAAATGCGGTCAGGAGGACTTGGGAATACACGATATGCCCTCCCCCGTCAGGCTCTTTTTTGAGACAGGCGGGGACCCTTTGACATGCGGCAAAATACCCCTGACTGTCAGGGAGGGACGCAAATACATAACGGAGAGCTTCGGGGACAGCACAAAAAGCCTTGAGGTGCCCGAAAAGCCTCATGAAACGGAGGCAGCCCTCTTGATGAAGAATGTATGCTTTCGCTACACAAGGGATGGGCGCGACATTCTCAAGGGGCTTGACCTAACGGTTTATTCGGGGCAGTGCGTCTCCCTTGTAGGCGGCAACGGTGCTGGAAAATCGACGTGCCTTTCCGCTGCCGCGGGAGTGCTGAAGCCCTACGCCGGGAAAATCGAGGTTTTCGGCAAAAAGCTCTCGGAATACAAAAACGGGTCGCTTTATACAGGGTGCGTTTCCCTCCTGCCGCAGAACACAGAGGCTTGCTTTTTATATAACACGGTCGGTGAGGAGCTGTCCCGGTGCGGATACGACAAAAGCACGGGGATAGACTTTGATTTTGACGGGCTTTTAGAGAGACACCCGTACGATATTTCCGGCGGTGAGGCGCAGATGCTGGCGCTTGCCAAGGCGGTTTCACGCTCGCCGCGGCTGCTCCTGCTCGATGAGCCGACAAAGGGGCTTGACGGGAGCATGAAGGAGGTCATGAAGGGTGTCATATCAGAGCTTAAGGGGCGCGGGGTGACAATACTCGCGGTAACGCACGACATTGAGTTTGCAGCGGAAATATCTGACACGATATCTATGCTCTTTGAC
>JAJQHI010000031.1 GCA_021199825.1 Bacillota bacterium | reverse complement strand
TTTATATATAGCCTGAGTATGCTGCGAGCGTTTATTTTCACCGCCGTCCAAATCCCCGCAGTAAACACCTGTTGACACGGCGGCACATTCAAAAAGCCTTTCGTATTCGGAGATGCTTTCGCCCTCAATCAGCTTACTCTTCCCAACGGCGACAAAATGGCACTCCGTCTCATCTGTTGAAATAACGCCGTCAGCGGAAAAAACAATCGCATCAAGCGCGGCTAACGCCTCAACTGACTTTACGCATCTCACCTTGGCGCCGTTTGAGGAGTCCTCTCCCTTTCCCGCAAGCGCGGAAAGCCCCACAGCAACGGCGATATCTCCCATAGCGGAATAATACTCGCACATGGCGGCAACCGCGAGCGCTACGCCCATTATAAAGACCTCATATACGCCTCTCTCGGCGAAAATGAAGTTGAGCACCGACAAAAGGAACGCGACCGCCGTCATGGCAGCGCCCCATATACGGCTGTAGCGGTCGAGCAGACCGGAAAGCTTTGTGTCTCCGCTGCGAGTCATCTTGAGCTGACCGTATGTGATTGATGCGTATGTATCCTCCGCTGTCGCAAAGACAACTGCTCTGCATTCTCCCGAAATCACGCAGCTTCCCGCAAAAAGCACGTCAGTGCGCCCTGCGGGAGGAGCTGAGGGGTCAGTTTCATCGGGATTTTTTATCACAGGACCGTGAAGCCCCGTGATGCCCTCCTCATATACATAAAGGTTATCTGAGGTGATTATCCTGCAGTCGGCAGGAACAATATCTCCTGCGCTAAGACTGACAATGTCGCCTATTACGACGCGCCTCATATCAAGCCTATAAAGCTCACCGCCGCGAAGCACATGAACATTCGGCATAGCCTCAGTTGATGTTGCGGAGGACTCAATATATCTCCTTGACTTTATGTACGCGTATGTCCTCACCACAATGCTGAAGATGAGAATCGGTATTATCGCCCCGGCTTCCGTTTTCTCTCCAAATACGGCTGCCGTAGCGACGGTTATTAAAAGCAGTATCAGCATAAGGTCTGACACTATATATCCTATATATCCGAGAAGAGAAGTGCGCGGCTCCTCATAAATTCGGTTTTTCCCAAATTTGCGGTATCGTGACCGCGCCTCCTTATGGGATAATCCGATATTGGCATTTGAGCCAAGCTCACGGAGCGCTCCCTCCGCTGACATTGCGTGATACAGAGATGATGATGCCTTCATATCAATGAAGCTTTATCGTACTCAGCGAAAGTCCCTGACCATCCTCTGCCGCGTCGACAAGCGCGTGTGTCACTCTGTTCTCACGTGCGCTTACTATTTCCTCCGCCAATACATCCTCAACGTGTGTTTCGATATATCGCCTCATATTGCGTGCGCCAAATTTTGCGGAATACGACTCATCGGCAATTCTTTCAAGCGCTGCTTCCGTAAATTCAACCTCTATGCCCCTCTCCTTGAGAGCGGATATGAGATCTCCTGCCATAATGCGCGCGATTGACACAAAGTTTTCGCGGGTGAGCGAATTGAATGTGATTATTTCATCAACTCGGTTCAAGAACTCAGGTCTTAAAAACTCGGAAAGCGCCTTCATCGTTTTGTCGTTTGCGTATAATGCCGCGCCCTCCGCAAAGCCTGCGGTTCCAGAGGAAAGGTTTGAGCCCGCGTTTGTTGTCATGACTATGACGGTATTGCAGAAATCAACCTTTTTGCCGTGCGCGTCCGATATTTCTCCATCGTCGAGAATCTGAAGCAGAATATTCATAACATCCGGGTGCGCCTTTTCAATCTCATCGAAGAGAATGACCGAATACGGACGGCGGCGCACCTTCTCGGTGAGCTGCCCCGCGTCGTCGTACCCGACATATCCGGGAGGCGAGCCTATGATTCTCGACACCGAGTATTTCTCCATGAATTCGGACATATCAAGGCGTATGAGCGTCTCAGGCTGACTGAAAAGCTCACTTGCCAGCGTTTTTACAAGCTCCGTTTTGCCCACACCCGTAGGTCCCGCAAAAATAAATGAAACGGGCTTGCGCTTAGATGATACTCCGGCGCGGTTGCGCTTTATCGCGCGCGCGACGGCGGCGACGGCGGCATCCTGACCTACAATGCGCGACTTGAGGCTGTCCTCAAGATTGACAAGCTTATCGAATTCAGCCTCTTTTATATCTGTTGCGGGTATGCCTGTCCATATTTCAATAACCTCGGCAAGGTCGGATATGCCGACCTCTATCCCGTCACAGGAATTTTTGAGTGAGGAAACCTCACCTGTGAGGCGAAGCTTTTCGCTTTTCAGCTCGGCGAGTCTCGCGTAATGCTGCTGCGCTCCCTTTTCATCTGAGGGCGGCTGCTGCCCCTCAAGAGCCGTATATTCATTCGTAACGCGGGAAAGCTCGTCCGACTTTGAAAGATAATCGTTTATAACGGGGGATGAAAGAGCCACATGGGAGGATGCCTCATCGATTAAATCTATCGCCTTATCGGGAAGGTACCTGTCCGTGATATAGCGCTCACTGAGCGTCACGGCGCGCTCAAGTATATATTCGGGTATTTTTACGTGGTGGAAGCTCTCATAATAATGCTTTATGCCGCGAAGTATCTCTATCGTATCGGCAATTGAGGGCTCATTTACGGTAACAGGCTGGAATCTGCGTTCAAGAGCCGCGTCCTTTTCGATATATTTGCGGTATTCGGTCAATGTAGTCGCGCCGATAATCTGAATTTCCCCACGTGAAAGCGCAGGCTTTAAAATATTAGCGGCATTCATGCTGCCTTCGGCAGCGCCGGAACCGACAATATTGTGAACCTCGTCAATTACCAATATTACATTGCCTGCAGCCTTAACCGCATTTATAAGACCGAGCATACG
>JAJQHI010000185.1 GCA_021199825.1 Bacillota bacterium | reverse complement strand
TTTCTTCTCTCCGCCTGCTCCGGGATAACGATAAACATCGACAATATCTTCCCGGCGGAAACGCTCACCGAGGAATCAACTGATGACACAACAGCTGGCGCGGCTGATACATCCGCTGCCGATACCACAGCCGCTGACACGATAAAAACATATGAATACACGGGCTATTCCCGCGCCTCAGAATATCTTGAAAATCTCGGCGAATACAGCTTTGACGGCGAGTCCCTTTTCATCAAATCAACAACCGAGGACGCGGTAAACCTCATCTTCATCTCAGCGACAGATGACGGTGACGGCAGCAGCACATACTCCGAGGCGCTCTACGAAAGAACGCTCATGGTGGAGGAAAAGCTCTTGTGCGAGCTTCATTACGTCGTCACGACAGCCGAGGAAATGGAAACCGAGCTTGCGGCAGCGCTTGACGACGGCTCATATTATTCAAATCTTCTGCTCCTCTCGCAAAGCGAGCTTGAGACCTTCGCCGTCGGAGGGTATCTGTGCAGCCTTTATTCTCTCCCGTTTTTCGACGTGGAAGAGGACTATATACTGACGGACGCGACGCTCCAGCTCGCTGCGGGATATGACCTTTACGGCATGGTCAGCTGGGCGACTGCCGACCCCGACGACATCCCCTGTGTCTTTGTGAACACCGCGCTTCTCCCTGACACTGACACCTCCGTTGAAACAACCGTCAAGCGCGGCGAGTGGACGTGGGATAAGCTTCTCACTTTGGGAAATCTCACATGGGGCACCGACTCAAATGAAGATTCGACCGACATAATCACAGCTTCATTGGGGCTTCACTTCGTCCTGAATGAGGAACGCACCGTCCCGACGGTAACCCTTCCCGAAGGCGCGGCGGACGCGGCGGCACTCACATATCAAATTTCAAAGAGCGGCAGCCTTTCGTCAGGTACGCTTGATGATTTTATCGCTGGCGGCAGCGCGTTTTACGTCGGCACCCTCGGCGACATGAACTCCCTTGCCCTGACGGGAGTTGAGTGGACCGTCGTCCCGATACCGAAATATTCGGAAAGCCAATCCTCGTATTATTCCCTTGTAAGCGGCGGCGCGGTGCTCGCCGTCCCCGCGAATATCACGGATTACACGGGCGCCTCATATCTCATCCGCGCGCTTGCTGCCGCCTCGTGCGGCTATCTTCGCGACTCATACGTGCAGTACCATATGTACAGCACCGTGCGCTCCGAGTCCGCGCTCGATATGATAGAGATAATATACGACTCCGTGTTTTATGATTTCTCGTTTTCGCTCGGTTACGGCTCAAAATCCGTGAGTGAGGCGACATACGGACTGATACATGAGGCAATCGCCGACACCGAAGAAACCGATTCCGACGATGACACCTTCGACCTCGATATAGAAGCTCTCTTTGAGGATCACCGCGGTAACGCCGACTATATCCTCGCCGAAAGATATCCCCTCCCGAACGAATAATCAACCCCACAAAAAGAGCGGACCCCGCTCTTTTTTCACGCAAAAAAAGCGTAAATCCTCAAATTTTTTTGCAAAACCACTTGACAAAAAAGTAGTGGGGGGGGGTATAATGGGTGAAGAATATACCATGTGGATGACCACATGGATAAATACAAAAGAAATGAGGTTTTTCAAAATGAAAAAACAAAAACAAAGGCTGTTAAGCCTTGTGCTCGCACTTGTTATGTGTGTGGCGATGCTGCCCGTTGTCGCAAATAACGTTGAGGCGGCGGAAGTTTCCACAGATTCGTCTACATATGTCACATGCATAAGCAGCAATAGTATTTCAATCACCGTTAAGTCTTCGGTTGATCAATACTATTATTTCACATGCATAGATGGCTCTTCAATAAGCGCTTCATTAACTGGTACTTCAAGTGCGATAATTTCTATTGGCGGGTATACCATTGGAACATATGGTAAAACCTACAGTGTCACTGTTTCTGAAATAGGAACTCATACAGTAGCGATTGCCGGGACTCGTTCTGGCACAACTACATGTGTAATTCAAATAGTTGATCATGCATACGAAAAGCAATATATAGTTGAACCTACATGTATTAAGGAAGGGTATACTGTATATACATGCTCTTATTGCGGAAATGAACATAAAGACGACTATACACCGGTAAATTCTGATGGACACGTAGAGGGAAAGATAGTTATTGAGAACCATATTGACTCGACATGCACCGAAGATGGAACGTATGACAACGTGATTTATTGCACGGAATGCGGTAAAGAGCTCAGTCGTGAAACTATAACTATTCCTGCCACAGGACACGCAGAGGGAGAGACAGTAGTCGAGAAATACGTTGACCCCACATGCACTAAAGATGGATCATATGACGAAGTGATTTATTGCACGGAATGCGGCGAAGAACTCAGCCGTGAAACAATAATAATTCCCGCCATTTGGCATGTAGAGGGGACTATAGCAACAGAAAACTATATTGAACCTACCTACATTAAGGATGGTTCGTATGATATCGTGATATATTGTGCAGAATGTGGTGAAGAAATAAGCCGTGAAACTGTCGTCATACCTGCTACTGGCGGTTCCCCCTATACTGACGTATCATCCGTGCAGTGGTTCTACGAACCCGTCATGTGGGCATATGAGAACAGCTTCATGACAGGCAGGACAGAGGATACATTCGCGCCCGATGACACAATGACAAGAGCCGAGTTCGTAACAGTTCTTTACCGTATGGAAAACTGCAACGCGGATTATACGGCACAGAATGATAACCCCTTCACGGATGTTTCGTCCACGCAGTGGTTCTATAATTACGTAATGTGGGCGTATGACAACGGAATTGTCAACGGCACGTCAGACACAACCTTCGATCCCGACGGAGCTATCA
>JAJQHI010000200.1 GCA_021199825.1 Bacillota bacterium | reverse complement strand
TTTGTCGCCATTCCGAAAGCGATTCCCACGGAGCCGTTGACAAAAAGGTTCGGTATCCTTGAGGGAAGCACAACGGGCTCCTTGAGCCTGTTGTCAAAGTTCGGTCTGAAATCAACCACGTCCTTTTCAATGTCCGCCATCATCTCGTTGGCGATTCTGGACATTCTCGCCTCCGTGTAACGGTAAGCTGCGGGCGGGTCGCCGTCAACGGAGCCGAAGTTTCCGTTTCCGTCAATTAAGGGGTAGCGATATGAAAACGGCTGCGCCATTCTCACCATCGCCATATAAACGGATGAGTCTCCGTGCGGATGGTACCGACCGAGAACATTACCTACAGTCGTCGCCGACTTTCTGTAGGGTCTGTCATATGTCAGCCTGTCCTCATACATAGCGTAGAGTATGCGCCTTTGAGAGGGCTTCATGCCGTCCCTTATATCAGGCAGCGCACGAGCCGTAATTACTGACATCGAATACGCGATAAATGACTTTTTGACCTCATCGTGCATCCCGACATCAATAATCTTCTGGTCCGCAAACTCTATATCCTTTATCTCTTCATCATGCTTCATAAATATCAGTCAATCCTTTTACAAGTGTTATATAGGGAGTGCATCGTGAATATTGAAGGCGAATCTGTGATTCGCGTTCTATATTCACCAACTTGTTATATGTCGAGCATATCGGCGTCCGCGTATTTCGCGTTCGCGGCGATAAACTCGCACCTCGGCTCAACCTTGTTCCCCATTAAAACGGAGAATATCTCATCACACGCCAAAGCGTCGTCAACGTCCACCTTGAGAATGGTCCGTGTTTCGGGATTCATCGTCGTCTCCCATAAAAGCTCATCGCTCATCTCGCCAAGACCCTTGAATCTGTTGACCTCAATGTTTCCGCCGCCGAGCGCCGCAATCTCAGCGTCGCGCTCCTCATCTGTATACGCGAATTTCTGCACCTTGCCCTTCGTAATCCTGTAAAGCGGCGGCTGGGCGAGATAAACGTGCCCGTCCTCAATCAGCTTTCTCATGTGACGGAAGAAGAAGGTGAGCAGCAGCACCCTTATGTGCGAGCCGTCAACATCCGCATCCGCCATGATGATAATCTTTCCGTAGCGAAGCTTCGACGGGTCAAAATCGTCTCCGATTCCGCATCCGAGCGCCTGAATAATAGGCGTTATCGACTCGTTCGCGTAAACCTTGTCAAGCCTTGACTTTTCAACGTTCAGTATCTTTCCTCTCATAGGCAGAATTGCCTGAAAGAGCGACTCGCGCCCCGATTTGGCGCTGCCGCCAGCCGAATCTCCCTCGACAATGAACAGCGCAGTCAGCTCAGCCCGCCTCTCGCGGCAGTCAGCGAGCTTTCCCGGAAGCGTTGAGCCCTCAAGCGCCGACTTTCTGCGCGTCAGCTCACGCGCCTTGCGCGCCGCCTCCCTCGCCCTTGACGCCGCCAGGGACTTATCAAGTATAACCTTTGCCGTCGACGGGTTTTTCTCAAGATATTCCGTCAGCTTTCGCGTGATGAGCCCGTCCACAAACGTCCTCACCTCTGAGTTTCCGAGCTTCGCCTTCGTCTGGCTCTCAAACTGCGCGTCCTCAAGCTTCACCGAAACGACAGCTGTAATTCCCTCACGGACATCCTCGCCCGTCAGGTTCTTGTCGTCCCCCTTGAGAATCTCATTTTTCCTCGCGTAATCGTTGAATACCTTCGTAATTCCCGTCTTGAAGCCGACCTCATGCGTTCCGCCCTCAATCGTGCTCATGTTGTTGGCGAAGGTTAGAATCGTCTCGTTGTAGCTGTCGTTGAACCTGAAGGCAACCTCAGCCGTCATGGAGCTTCCGGGCTTCTCGTCCTTCATGTATATAACGTCCTGATGTATCGGCTCAACCGAGCGCGCCGTGTCAAGATACTCAATGAAGCTCTTGATTCCGCCCTCGTAATGGCACTCAACCTCCCAGGGCTCATCATCGCGCAAATCGCGCAGAACCATGCGGAGCCCCGCATTCAAAAACGCCTGCTCGCGCAGCCTCGTCAGGATAATCTCGCGGTCAAACCGCGTCTCCTCAAATATCTCAGCGTCAGGCATAAAGCGCACGTAAAGCCCGTGAACGCCCTCGCTGTCGCCGACCTCCTCAAAGCCTCTTGCCACGTGCCCGCGCTCAAATCTTTCCGTGTATTTGCGCCCGCCGTAGCAGTCAACAACCTCCATCCATTCGGAAAGCGCGTTTACAACGGACGCGCCCACACCGTGCAGACCGCCCGCAATCTTGTATCCGCCGCCGCCGAACTTTCCGCCCGCGTGCAGAATTGTAAACACAACCTCAAGTGTGGGGATTTTCACCTTGTGATGTATCTGCGAGGGAACGCCGCGTCCGTTGTCAAGCACGGATACACTCCCGTCCGCCTCAAGGGTAACGATTATAGTGTCGCACTCACCCGCAAGCGCCTCGTCTATCGAGTTATCAACAATCTCATATATCAAATGATGAAGTCCGCGTGAGGATGTCGTGCCTATATACATTCCGGGGCGCTTTCTTACAGCCTCAAGCCCCTCAAGCACCTGAATCTGATTCTCGTCGTACACCATTCCCTCGGCGCCTGTGGTGTTTTCAGTCCCCATCGCCTCGTTTGTCTCCTTCTCTTCACTCATAAATTCTCTTCCTCCTCCGTTTCTTCATCTTCTTCAAATTCATCAGGTAAATCCTCGCCCGCATCACCGCATATCTGTTTGCGCCTGAAATCAAAGCCTTCCTCAAAGCCCCCTCGGCACCTTAGGGCAAGCGTTGCCGGGCTGAGCGGCGAGAGCGTCACCATGTCGTCCATAGTGAGAATAAAGCTGTTCGGCAGCGCGTACGCGAGCTGAATGAG
>JAJQHI010000167.1 GCA_021199825.1 Bacillota bacterium | reverse complement strand
GTATTATATCATACCTTTTCGCAAAATGCAAGGGCTTTTCAAAAAAAATTTCGCGAAACTCAAAAAAATTTCGAGGAGAGCGGGCACCGACGCATTTTTCGCGCCAAGCGCCCGCCTTTTTTGCCTGTACTTTACTCTTCCAGCACTTCCTTTGCCACATCTACCATGCCCGTTGCCTCCGCGGTGTAATAATCGGCGCCTATATCGTCTGCGATTTTCTGCGTCAGAACGGCTCCTCCTACGGCAACCTTGCAAAACGGCGCTCTTGCCCTCACCTCGTCAATCGTTTCCTTCATTGCGGGAACGGTCGTTGTCATGAGAGCCGAAAGTCCCAAAAGCTTTGCCCCCGTGCGTATAACCTCATCGACAATCGTTCCGGGCATCACATCACGTCCGAGATCATGTATTTCGTACCCGTAATTTTCAAGCACGGCATGGACAATGTTTTTTCCTATATCGTGAATGTCGCCGCGAACGGTCGCCAAAACGATAATCCCGTGAGATTTTATATTTGACGTACCGAAACGAAGCTTCAGCTCCGAAAACGCCGCCGTCGCGGCGTCTGTCCCCGCTATCAGCTGCGGCAAAAAGATTCTGTTTTCATCATATTCGCGGCAAAGCTTCGTCAAGCCTGGAATAATGTCATCGTTTATTATCTCAAGTGACCCCTTCCGCGAGCAAAGCTCTCCTGCCAGCATCACAGCCTCATTCTTATGTCCTTCGGCAATAGCACCTGCCAATGTTTTTTTCTGCGCCGGCGTTGATTCTGTGCCTGTCGAATTTTTCGAGTCGGATGAGGACTCGGTTATCGTTTTTATGCCCGCACGGTGCAGGCTGAAGTCAATTCCGCCCCTGTCATATCCCGCGAGCAATAAATACGCCCTGTAAGCGCCCGTCATGACACTGCTTTCGGGATTTATTATCGCGGCAGAGAGTCCTCTCATCATCGCCTGAGTGAAAAAAGACGAGTTGACAGTCTCGCGGTCGGGAAGCCCGAACGATATATTCGATACTCCTAGCACCGTGTTGACACCGAGCTGCCGCCGACAATATTCAAGCGCATCCAGCGTAACGCCCGCTGCGTCAGGGATTGTGGAAACAGCCATTGTGAGCGTGTCAATCATCAGATCCTTTTTCTCAATGCCGTATTTTGCAGCCTCTGCAATAATGCGCTCCGCGATTTTAACACGTCCCTCCGCTGTGTCGGGTATTCCGTCCTCGTCAATCGTGAGGCATACAACGACTCCTCCATACTTTTTGACTATCGGGAAAACAGCGTCCATAACCTCTCTCTTGCCGTTGACGGAGTTGACAATCGCCTTTCCGCGATATATTCTCATCGCCGCCTCCATAGCGGCAGGGTCGGAGGTATCAATCTGCAGCGGAGTTCCCACAGCCGACTGTATATCATATACAGCGTGCCTCAGCACTGATATTTCATCAATATCGGGCAGCCCGCAGTTGACATCAAGCGCGTGCGCGCCCGCGTCACGCTCCCTGTACGCCATATCGACCAAATAATCGTAATTACCCGTTCTGAGAGCCTCCCTCAGCTTCGGCTTTCCCGTCGGATTAATGCGCTCACCTATCAGTAAGCACTCGCCGCCAAACGTAACCGTTTCGGAGGCGGAGGATGCGCGTGTATAATTTTTCTTTTTTGGAGGCGTCAGCGGAATCGTTCGGCAGCGATAATATATTTCTTTGATATATTCGGGCATTGTCCCGCAGCACCCGCCGACAAGACACGCTCCTGCCCTCACTATTCGCTCAATCGAATCCGCGAATTCGTCCGGCATCACATTATAATGCGTGACCCCGTCCGCGTCAGTTTCGGGAAGTCCGGCGTTTGGATTTATGATAATCGGAAGCGATGTCTCCTCGTAAAGCTCCGGCAAAAGCTCTTCCATTGTTTCGGGTCCGACACCGCAGTTAAATCCGAGAGCCGATACGCCGAGCCCCTCAAGTATCGTCACAACAGTCCTGATATCAGCACCCGTCATGAGCCGACGCTTTGAATCCATTGTGACAGTCGCAAATATGGGAAGCGAGCTGTTTTCCTTAGCCGCGACAATCGCAGCCTTCAGCTCATATATATCGGTAAATGTCTCAAAAAGCAAACAGTCGCAGTACTTTTCCCCCGCACGTATTACCTCAGCGTACATTGACACAGCCTCTTCAAATTTCAGCTCACCGAGCGGCTCCATTAAAAGACCAGTCGGTCCCATATCAAGCGCGACATATCCGTGACCCGCCTCACTGACAGCCTCACGCGCAATCGCAGCGCCTGCCGACACATATCGCTCCACTTCATTCGAGGAGGTGTGTGTGTGCCTGTTTGTTACAAACGTATTTGATGAAATTATATCGGCTCCTGCGTCAAGATATGAAAGATGCAGTTTTTTTACGTCGTCCGGTCGCGTGATATTCCACGTATCGGACGGCTCACCCGGCAAAAGACCCATTTCCATGAGCCCTGTGCCCGTCGCACCATCAAATATCAAAAGGCGCTTGCCCAAAAGTTCAGTTATTCCGGTCATATCACGCTCGATCCTTTATTATCTCCGAGAGTCCAGACATAATAGCACCGACCGTTTCGGGACTGTTCATTGTGTAGATATGTATGTGCTTCACATCGTTTGAAAGCAAATCAACTATCTGCTCTGTCGCATATGCAATTCCCGCCTGTCTCATAGCGGCGGGATTATCGCCGAATTTGTCAGCCATCGAAAGCACACGTCTTGGCATAGGCGAGCCTGACAGCTGGGAGGTGCGAAAAACCTGACTTTTCTTTGTTATGGGCATGATACCCGCGATAACGGGGATTTTGATTCCCGCCTTGAGCATACGGTAGCGGAACGCGTAATA
>JAJQHI010000241.1 GCA_021199825.1 Bacillota bacterium | reverse complement strand
ACCCTGAGTGGAGCGAGAGGTATGAGGCGGTGCATAAGTCCTTTTCATACTACACCTCCACCGAAAATGATTCAAGTGCCGGCAGATTCAGCTGGTGCTTGGGAGAGGGAGGGATATTGACCGACCCTGACGGGTACTCGTCAATGCCCGCCGAGGAGATTTTAGAGGATCTTTTCGGCTGAAAATCGAACTGTGACGCACACCCGAAAAGTCGGGGAGCGAAGGAGATAAAGCGTTTGGAGTCAGACATGAAGGAACAGGATCAGAACCGACAAAACCAAAATCAGAACCGAAACCAAAGCCAAAACGGAAGCGGTCAGCGCCACGTCATTGAGGTGACGCGCAGCTCGACGACAGCGCCCGCGAGAACGGCTCGCCGTGAGCCTGTTGTGAATCGGCAGCAAAATGCTGCTGATTCACAAAGGCGGCAGAATGGCGCGGAGCGCCATTCTGCAGAGCCCGCTGTACAAAGGCAGCAGAATGCTGAAGGGCAGCATTCCGCGGTGCCCGCCGGACAAAGGCGGCAGGGAGGCGGCAGGAAAAGACGCCGCCGTGTTCCGCGCCCGCTCGGCATTTTCGGCAGAACGATGCTTATAATATTTACGGTGATATTCGTGCTTGTGTTTGCGCTTTTCGCCGTGCTTAAAACCGTGGCGACAGGACCGAGCGAGACGCTTCGCGATATGCTGGTGCTCTCCGCTATGCAGGCGAGCGCGACAAAGTGGGTGCCGTATCTCTTCCTTGATTCGGAGACGGTTGATGAGATATTGGCGTCAGCCGAGGCGACGCAGACGGACGTCATACCGATGGACGCGTACACGTATTACACGACGGACGCCTCGGAGACCACAGGTGTTGAATATCCTGATGAGACGGGAGATGACGGCACCGTGACGGGGAACAGCGCCGCAGAGACGAGCGAATGGGATTCGGCTATAGACGGAATGCTCTATCAGACTGTGAGCTTTTCAACGTATAAGGCGTATATTTTAATAGTCAAGGACCCCTCACGCATATATGTCGGCACGTCAAGCGACTATCAGAGCGGGCAGACGGGCATACGCATATTCGATATTGTGGAGCGCGAGGGCGCGGTTGCCGCGATAAACGCGGGCGAGTTTGAGGACACGAACGGCTCAGGTACGGGAGACAACCCGACAGGGCTCACGTATTCCCTTGGCGAGTGCGTGTGGAATGACGGCGCGTACCGCACATTTATGGGCTTTGACGAGGACAACAAGCTGGTTGTCGCCAATTCAATGACGAAGGATAAGGCGGAGGAGCTGGGCATACGCGACGGCGTGTCGTTCCAGACGGGAAATCTGCTCATTTCAAATGACGGGGAGAGCGTGACTGTTTATTATGCGGACGCGAACACGGGCACGTCTCAGCGCACGGCTATAGGACAGAGAGCTGACGGCGCCGTGATTATGATTGTCACCGACGGGCGCACAGCCTCCTCAATCGGCGCGACGCGAAACGATATAATTGATCTCATGGTGTCGCTCGGCGCCGTTACGGCGGGAATGCTTGACGGCGGCTCGTCGTCGATGATGTATTACGAGGATTATTTTACGAAGTACGGGATTGACACGTCAACCCTCGACGAATATCAGAAGCTCGGACTCTGCAATGTATATAAGGCGTTTACCAAGCCGCGCAGACTGCCGACATACTTTTTGGTGTCGCCTGAGGAGTGAGGAGATTTAATATGTCAGAGAACAATAACCAAACGCCGCAGGGAAGCCGACAGCAGACGCTGCGGACGCGAAACGTTCAGCAGAGCGGAAAGGGACGCCGCCGGCGCCGCGGGATTCCGCGCTTTTATATCATATATCTTATCACCCTCTCCGCGGTGCTGCTTTTGATTGTACTCGCGCAGGGACCTATAACGTCGCTGCTTGAGGAATATGAGGCAGCGCAGCCGATTCATCTGGCGGAGGAGCTATTCGGGGAATATTTTGACCCGATAGATTACGAGGCGCTGCTCGCGGTCGCCGAATACGATTCGGGTGATGTGCCGAATGAAAGCTTAATTGCGTACATGACCTCCGAGATAGGGGATGAGGAGCTTTCGTTTTCAAAGGGAACCTCATCGTCGGAGGATGATGTCAAGTATATCGTCAAGGCGGGGAATATCCGCGTCGCGGCGATAAATCTCACAAAATCGGAGGAGGAAACGTCTCACGGCTTTACAACGTACGAGCTTGTATCCCTTGAGCTTTACCTCACCGTCACCGATACGTATGTTCCCAATGACACGACGGATGAGCCGACTGTCATGAGCGTCACCGTAAGCGTGCCGACGGGGTACACAGTCACGGTTGACGGGGAGGGTCTGACGGAGACCTACATCGAGGGCACATACACGGAAACCGAGTCGGGGCTGAGCCTGCCCACGGATATGACGGGAATTTCGTATACCTCATATAAGCTCACGGGGCTGACGGAGCTGCCCGGCTCTGTTGTGGTCACAAGCGCCGAGGGCGCGGAGGCGGAGGTGACGTATGACGAGAGCACGTACACATATAAGGCGGCACCCGCTGAGTCGGCGTCGCTTTCGGAGGAGTATTCCGAGTTTGTGGTGACGGCTGTTGAAAACTACGCCGCTTACATTCAGTGTGACAAGGGCGAGTCGTCCCTTTATGGATATTTTGACACGGACACTGACCTTTACGCCGCTATTCTGGAGGCGGGAACGGCAAGGTGGATGGTCACGGATCACACGGGATACGACTATGAGGGCGTTTCTGCGACGGAATTTTACGCTCTGACGGATTCGGTTTTCGCCTGCCGCATATCGTTCACGCACATTTTGTACGACGACGACAGCGAATGGACGGACTACATCGACAAATACGTCTTCCTGCAC
>JAJQHI010000006.1 GCA_021199825.1 Bacillota bacterium | reverse complement strand
CCTCATTGCTCACCCTTCCGACGACGTAGGAGTCAACGGTGTTGTAAAGCTGCTGAAAGAGGTTTCCTATCAACAGCGGAACTGCGAATCCAATGAGGAGCTTTACAATGCTCCCCTTTGTCATATCAATGTCAAGACGGCGCTTCCTTCCCGTGCCGCTCTTTTGAGTGTCTGTCAAAATAAATGTCTCCTTTGCATACCAAAAACGCACGGGAATCATTATATCACTACTTTTCGCGTGTGTAAAGCGCAAAAATCAAAAAAATTTGCACTGCGGCACGGCTTTTCCCTAAAAAGATTGCCGAGTGGGTTGCAAAAAGGTGTAATTTATATTATAATAGTAACATGTAAAAATTCGTGGTTTCCGAAAAGGAGAGGACACATGAAACAATCTATCAGAATGCTCGCCCTGCTGACGCTTTTCGCGCTTGTGCTTCCGAGTATATTCGCCTGTGCCGAGAGCGGCGGCGATGAGGAAAGCACAGCACTGACTGTCGGCACGACAACGGGCGAGGTCGAGACAACAATGGCAGCGGCGGCTTCGGTTACATCGGCTGAAACAACAGCTTACACTGTCAATGGGGACGTTGAGTACACGCAGATTACTGTTACTGAGGACATGATAACAAGCTCGACCCCGTGGAATAACGGCTCGGACGTCGCCGCAAACGCATTTGACGGCGACACGTCAACCTATTTTGACGGCGTTGAGGAGGGCTGGATCAAAATCGATTTAGGCGCCGAATATCTTATCGGAAAGATAGGATACGCGCCCCGCTCCGGGTATGAGTCTCGCCTCACAGGCACGTTTTACGGAAGCCTTGACGGCAGGACTTGGTATGAAATTTACACCGTAAAATCCGTGAGCAAGCTCAAAACGGTTGATTATACGAGCTTTACGACCGTTGCGTTTTTCAGGTATATCAAATACGAAAACCTGAACGACTGCGCCAATATCTCGGAAATTGAGATATATTCCGCAATCAACATTCCGGAGTCATATATAGCTACAATAGAGCGTGACACATACGAGGACGGCACGTATGAAAATCTTTCCGATTATGCCGAGGACCGCGGCATGACAGAAATCACGACCGCAAGCTGTGACTATTCCGCTCTTTTTGACAATAACCCCTCAACGGCAGCAGTTTCCGAGACGGGGGAGTTCGTCGTTGACCTTGGCGGCACGTACCTTTTGGGCGATATTGAATATATGCCCGGCGCGACTGACGGCGCATCACTTTCCGACGTTGTGGGCGGCGAGTTTTACGGGTCTGCCGACGGGGAGAGCTGGGATTTGCTTTACACTGTGAGTGAGGCGACCGACACGGTGTCCACAACACAGCTTTTTTACGGCACAATTTACACAACGGGTGAATACAGATACGTAAAGTATGTGAATTCGGGCGTTTGCAGCCTTTCGGAGCTGCGTCTTTACTCAATGGATGTGAGCATGAATATCTCGCTGGCGGCACAGGCGTTTGCGCTTGAGACTGACAGTGATGTCAACTGCGTCGCGCTCAACTGGGCAAGCGACATGGAGGCTGACGGATACGAGCTTTACCGCGCGGCTGAGGGCTGCATATATCAGCTTGTATATTCGGGCAGCGGCGCGTCATGGCATGACTATGAGCTTCCGCTCGGAAATTACACATATATGATAAGAGTACGATACGGAGATACCTTGGTCGGCATGGAGACATCCGATGTCACCTGCTATGAGCTTCCCTCGGATGTAAAGCTTTATAAGCTCAATAACCAGAAGGGCTCCACGCTTCGCTCTCAGAGCAGTATATGCAGCGACGGCGTGTATTACAGCTATTCTGTCAACGTTTCAAATAATGCGGTTACAGTGACCGAATCGACGTCCGAGGACGGATATACCTTCTCGAATACGAGAACGATTATAGATTCAAGCGCCGATTCCTCGCTTTCTTACTGCAAAATCGAAAGCGTTAAGACGGCTTACATTGAATCGGCGAACGCCGTCATCATCGCGGCTCACTGGGAGCTTCCGAGCGGATACGCCGACGGAAAGCTGTTCTTGGTAACGGGCACACCCGGCGGTGAGTTTACGTGTCAGGGAGTGTTTAACCCGAAAAATATTGAGGTGCGCGACCTTTCAATCTTTGTCGATGACGATGATACCGCATATCTTCTTGCCGCAGCGAATCCTGCGGGCGGCAGCGCGAACGAAACGCTTTATATTTTCCAGTTTACCGATGATTACACCGGCATTAAAAAGGTTGTGACAACGCTTTTTGAATATCAGTACCGAGAAATGCCCAACATGGTAAAGCTCGACGGATGGTATTACCTCTTTACCTCAGCGGCGGCGGGATGGTATCCGAGCAACGGTCAGTATGCCTCCTCTCAGTCGATTGAATCGGGGTGGAGTGATTTGCGCGACATAGGCAACACATCGACCTTCTCCTCTCAGTCAAGCTGGATTGCCGTTCTCGGCAGCGGTGACAGTGCGAGCTATCTCATGTACGCTTATCGCTGGATTGCCGGAACAGGTACGAGCGGCACAATGATAGCGCCCATATCCTTTGATAACGGCTACGCATATTATGATTACTATCCCACGATTCTTTATAACTCCGAGACGGGCGATATGATACCCGTATCAGGCGGACGCATCCTCTCACAGGACGCTGAAATCACGGCTTCGCTGTCGTCGGCTGACGGATACGGGGCGGAGCTTGCCGTTGACGGCGACTACTTCACATCATATACGGCGAGCGAGGCATTCAAGTGGCCTGTTACCATGACAATTGACCTTGGAGCTGAATGCGAGCTGACGTATATTCAGATTTCGTGGTATATATGCAAGGGCTCGGAAGGGTACTATACATATTATGTCGAGGGCAGCCTTGACGGGGAA
>JAJQHI010000135.1 GCA_021199825.1 Bacillota bacterium | reverse complement strand
ATGCAAAACCTCTTTTTATTGTAAATCTTATCAAAACAACATGCTTTCGCACCGCGCAAAAGCGCAGATTATACGTAAATATCATACCACATAGCTCTTCATTATTAAAGAGGTGAGGACGAAAATTAACAAAAATTTTTTAATGAAGATGGAGGGGAGAATAAAAAGCCTGAGCGTCACAGCTCAAGCTTTTGAATCATCCCTTATTTGCTCTCTTTTTTCACATACTCCGCTATCCCCTCGCAGCCCGCGCAAATATCGCTGTACGCCGCCTCAAAATCCCTCGTGTACCACGGGTCGGATACGTCGCGTCCGTGACGCTCACCCTCTGCAAAGTCAAGGCATCTCTTGATTTTGCTCTCGGCTGTTTTGCCTAAAATGCTGCGCGCGTCCCACACATTTTCGCTGTCCATGCATATGAAAAGGTCGTATTTGTCGGCGTCCGAACGCAGAAGCTTCCGTGCGCGCTTGTCGTCAATCCCGCTTTGCGAAATTCCGTGCGACAAAAGCGTTCGCCTTGCCGGCGGATAAATGTGACTGCCGCCGAACGCGGTTTCGTCATCCGTTGTCGCTGCCGAGGCGACATAAACCCGGTCCTCAAACCCGTCCCGTCTTGCCATATCCTTTAAAATAAACTCCCCCATCGGTGAGCGGCATATGTTGCCGTGGCAGATGAACAAAATACGTATCATAAATACCTCCCTGAGCTTTCGCTCCGATGAGATTATATAATAAAAGCGCATGAAAATCAAGCGCCGGGCGCGTGCCGGGTGCGTTTGTGAGCTTGCTGCTTTCCTCTTATCCGTCACACCGTTTTTACCTAATTTTCACCGAATTATTTAATCTTATTTCAGCTTCGCGTCTTACAATAATATTGGTAATATTATTATGGGGGGGGTATTTCATTATGTCAGAGTTTTGGTATACCGTATACACCATGCAGGATACATACGGCAGCGGCTATCAGTCCTTCTCGCTCTTCGATTCGACGCACATCTTCTGGCTTGTTTTCGCCTTTGCCGTGTGCGCCACGGGAGCGCTTTTATATAGAAAAGCCTCCCCCGATACGCGCCGGCGCGTGAATATAATTCTTGCCGCCGTAATCGTATGCGTTGAGGCGAGCCGTCAGCTTGTGATAATCGTTACGGGTCAGTGGCGACCGGAGACGCTCCCGCTTCATATGTGCAGCATAAATATATTCGTCTGCCTCTGGTACGCGATAAAGCCGAATAAGCTCGCCGCGAATATACTCTATTCGCTTTGTATGCCGGGCGCGGCGGTGGCGCTGCTTTCGCCCTCATGGCTCGCGCTCCCGATAAATAACTTCTGTCACATCAACTCGGAGGTGCTTCATATCCTCCTTCTCATGTACCCGATTCTTCTGCTCGCTGGGGGCTTCCGTCCCGATATTCACGAGCTTCCGAAGGTTCTTGTGTGCCTTTTCGGCTTCTGTGCCATTATATATCCGCTCAATAAGCTCATCGGTACCAACTTCATGTTCTTAAACGGCGCGCACAGCAACGCCATAACGTCACTTTGCGCCTCAGTATTCGGCGACGAGCTTTATCTTATCGGATTCGCGGTGATACTTGCCGTGATTTTGACCGTACTCTACCTGCCGTTTGTCCTCACATCAAAAAAACACGCAAAGGAGAAAGCGTAAGCATATCAAATGAAAACACTTATCGTATGCCTTTTGGCGGGGGCTGCCGCCGGTGTCGGAACAGGCTTTTCCGGGCTTTCCGCCGTCACGGTAATCTCACCTATGCTCATTTCGTTTTTAGGCTGTCCGTGGTATGAAGCCGTAGGAATCGGTCTTGCCTCAGACGTTCTGGCGTCCGCGTCTTCCGCCGTCATATACAAAAAGAACGACAATATCGACATCAGAAACGGACTTTATATGGTCGCCTCTGTGCTCGTTATGACAGCCGTAGGCAGCTACTTTTCGCAGTACGTGCCGAACACGGAAATGAGCTGGTTTTCGGTCTTCGCCTCGCTTTTCATGGGGATACGCTTCGTCGTTCACCCCGAAACGTCCTCCCGCGTCAAAACCTCTGAGATGAGCGCGGGGAAGCGCAGGGCGCTCTCCGTCATATGCGGATGCGGAATCGGATTTTTCTGCGGCTTTATAGGCGCGGGCGGCGGACTGATGATGCTCTTCATACTCACGTATGTTCTGGGCTATGAGCTGAAAACAGCTGTCGGAATGAGCGTCTTTGTCATGACCTTCACCGCCCTCACTGGCGCCGCCTCGCACTTTTATTTCGGCGATATATCCGAATACATTCCCGTGCTTCTGCTTTGCATGGTGTTTACCCTCGCGGGAGCCGTCATATCGTCGGGCTTTGCAAACAAAATGAAGCCTGAAAATGCAAACCGAGCCACGGGCGTGACCCTTCTGTCCCTAGGCGTATTCATGGTCGCCGAAATGATACTCTGACTCACATACAAACGAAAAAGCAGCACCGCCCGGCGCTGCTTTTTTATGCAAAAGTGCTTCAATGCTTTAATTCTATCAGCTCGACCGCTTTGTTGATATCCCCGGCTCCGATGAAAATCACAGTGTCGCCCACACCCGTGTGAGCGGCAGTATAGCTCACGATGCGCAAAAACTCATCGTCCCCGCCTGATATCTCGCCCGACCAAATCGAACGCCCGCCGCGCTCCCGAATGCTTTCGGCTAACATTTTTGACGATACGCCGTAAACGTCGTCCTCACGCGCCGCGTAAATGTCAGCGATAACTGAGGTGTCCGCCGCCAAAAGGGAAGTGACGAAATTATCGTAAAGCGCCTTTGTGCGCGTGTATGTGTGCGGCTCGAAAATCACAAAAAGATGCCCTCCCGAAAGCCTCGCAGCGCTGAGCGTCGCCGCGATTTCCGTCGGAT
>JAJQHI010000229.1 GCA_021199825.1 Bacillota bacterium | reverse complement strand
CACCCGCCGCGCATATAACCTGTCGCGGGCAAAAGCTCCGCCATTTTTATCATGGCGGCGCTTTTGGAGCCCGCCGCGCGTGCACATTTTTTGAGGTCAAGCTCCATATTTACGGGAATAACAAATACCAAAAACTCGCCCTTTTCATTCCTGCACACGAGCGTTTTAAACATTAAATCGGAGTCGATGCCCGAAACCTCTGCGGCGTGAGTGCCCGACAGGTCGTCCTCATCCACCTCATATTCGACCGTTTCGTAGTGAATGCCGGCAGAGTCGAGCATACGGAGCGCGTTTGTTTTAGCCCCTGAATTTGAAGACTTAATATGTCCTCACCTCCGGTTTTGATATATTTTATCGTCCACGCGTTTAAGATTCAAGCGCGGATACGATTAAGAATTGATTAATTCGTGTCTTTCAGATAAGATTATATTACTGTTTTGCCGTTCTGTCAAGTAAAAATTATTTTCGCTGCTGCTTTACAAAAAACAGAAAAAAGGGCTTTCCCTCGCGCATTTTTGACGGCGAAAATTATCAAAAAGTGTTGACAGAACGACGGGGATGTGATATTATACATGCTAATAAAGATTCATTAACAAAAGTATTTGGGATGTGTGTCGGGCGCGAAAAAATGTGAAGCGCTTTTTCAATATTTATTCATTGAATTTCCGCGGGCGAACGCGGGTTTTCATAAATAAAAAAAGCGGAGGAAGTTTTATGAAACTTATCTACGGTGTCAAGGATAAGCCGAAGTTCGGTCAGCTTATCGTGTTTGCCATTCAGCAGGTGCTTGCCATTATGGCGGCGACTCTTGCCGTTCCGATGATTGTCGGAAACGGGATGAGCCCCGCGGCAGCCCTTTTCGGCGCTGGTGTCGGTACAATCGTGTACCAGCTCTTCACAAAGTTCAGGTCCCCTGTGTTCCTCGGTTCGAGCTTTGCTTTTCTCGGTTCGATGGCTATTGCCTTCGCGGGAGCGGCAAGCGTTGCCGTTGGATATGTGGGACTTATTTTCGGCGCACTCTGCGCGGCTCTCGTTTACGTTATCATCGCGATTATCGTAAAATTCGCGGGTGTCGCTTGGATTAACAGGATTATGCCCGCTGTCGTTATCGGACCTACGGTTGCGATTATAGGACTTTCCCTGGCTGGAAATGCTGTGGGCGACCTTGAGACAGCGGACGCGGGCGGCTCGGTTTATATAGCCGTAATATGCGGACTTGTAACGCTGGCGGTCACAATGTGCTGCTCCGTTTACGGAAAGAAAATCGGAAAGCTCATCCCATTTATTATTGGAATTGTCGCGGGATACGCCGTGGCAGCCGTATTTACCGTTATCGGTAACGCGGCGGGTGTTGACGCCCTTAAGGTTATCGATTTTTCACCCTTCGCGGAGCTTGTTGCCGACGGCGTAACCGTTTCGACGTTCGTATCCCTGCCCGATTTCACCTTCCTTGAGGCGTTCGGCGGATTTTCAGAGGTCAGCCTCTCCTACCTCGGTACCATTGCTGTGGCGTACATTCCCGTTGCGTTTGTTGTGTTTGCTGAGCATATCGCCGACCACAAGAATCTTTCCACAATCATTGAGCATGATCTCCTTGAGGACCCCGGTCTTCACAGAACGCTTCTTGGAGACGGCGTAGGCTCATTCGCGGGCGCTCTGTTCGGCGGATGCCCGAATACAACATACGGCGAATCAATTGGCTGCGTCGCCATAACGGGCAACGCCTCCGTCGCGACCATTTCGGCGTGCGCCGTGATATGCATGGTTATCGCCTTCTTCTCACCGTTTGTCGCTTTCCTCAACACGATTCCCTCATGCGTAATGGGCGGCGTCTGCATAGCGCTTTACGGGTTTATTGCCGTGTCAGGTCTTAAGATGATACAGAAGGTTGACCTTGAGGACAACAAGAACCTCTTTGTCGTATCCGTTATACTCATAACTGGAATCGGAGGCATGACGCTCTCCTTCGGCACGAACTCAAGCGGTGAGGCTCTTATCACCATAACAGAGGTCGCGTGTGCGCTCATTTTGGGTATACTCACGAATCTTCTCCTTTCGGGAAAAAAGAAAAACGGCACGAAGTAATGTGCTGATATGTTAAATGGGAAAGCTCCCGTTCCGGCGGGGGCTTTCCTGTACTTATAAAAGGCAGGTGAATAAAATTGAAGCTGCTTATCATTTCGGACGTTCACGGGAATACCGATGCGCTTTACTCGGTCATATCAAAGGAAACACCCGATACCGTGATATTCTGCGGGGACGGGGTGAGAGAGGTTGAGAACGCGTCGCGCCAATTCCCAAAATTCGCGTTTGTATCTGTGGCTGGCAACTGCGATCGCTTCAGCGACGCGCCCGTGTCCTTGTCGCTCCAATATGGCAAAGCGTCGATATTTGTGACGCACGGGCATAAATATATGGCGAAGACGGGAGATTCACTGCTTCTTGCGGCTGCCAAAAGGTGCGGCGCGAATATTCTTCTTTATGGACACACGCACATGACCGTATGTAAGGTGAAGGACGGAATACAGGTGCTCAATCCGGGAAGCCTCGGATACGGCGGCAGCTATGGGGTTATAAACACAAGCACGGACGGGTTTGAATGCGAGCTTTGTCGGCTCTGACAATAAGCGCCGCGCCGAGTGTCACGCGATATAATCGCTTGACACATGTCGCGCGATATAATCGCTTGACATGATCCGAATTCCGTGGTATAATATTTTATAAGGGGTAGTCTTTAGTTTGAAGGGCTGTCCATTATACTTAATTATCGGAGGGGTGAGACTTGAGACATAGTATATTTGCGGTGGTGCTGCTCACCATGCTTCTCGCGGCAGTGATGATGCTTGCGTCGTCGTGTTCCGATGATGAAGATGATGAAACAACGGATGAGGTTATGAGTAATTCTGTCAGTAC
>JAJQHI010000081.1 GCA_021199825.1 Bacillota bacterium | reverse complement strand
ATCCTGAAGGATTAAAAGTGAAGCCTTCAGAGCTGGTCTCTTCTGTCAGCTCCTCCGTTTCGGCTTCAAGTGTATCCACACCTGTAACGGTCCCGCCGTCTGTTGTTACATAGTCAAGCTCTGTATTTGTTCCGTTTTCCATTATAAGCTCTCCCTTCTCATCCTATCATGGTCAAAATCAAGCCGCCCGCAATAACGGAAGCGATTTGTCCTGACGCATTTACGCCCATTGCCTGCATCAAAATGAAGTTTTCGGGATCTTCCTTGAGCGCCATCTTATGAACAACACGTCCCGACATCGGGAACGCGGATATTCCGGCAGCTCCTATCATGGGGTTCACCTTCTTGCCCTCCTTGAGGAAGAGGTTCATTATCTTTGCAAAGATAACTCCTCCCGCAGTATCGAAAATGAACGCAAACAGTCCAAGTCCGATAATGAGAAGCGTTTCGGGCTGAAGAAATTTCTCAGCCTGCATCTGAAGTGCTATTGTTATTCCGAGGAATACGGTTATCAGGTTTGCGAGCACGTTTTGAACAGTATTTGAAAGCGAGCCGAGCACACCGCACTCGCGTATGAGGTTGCCGAACATCAAGAATCCGACAAGCGCCACCGAATCGGGCGCGAATATTCCCGCGATTATCGTTATAATTATGGGGAACACGATGCGCGTCGTCTTTGATACCTCATGGTCAACGTACTGCATACGAATTTTCCGCTCTTTTTCAGTCGTTAAAAGCTTTATTACCGGCGGCTGTATTATCGGAACGAGCGCCATATACGAATATGCCGCTACCATAATGGCACCGAGATACTGCGAACCGAGCTTTTGAGCCACGACAATCGATGTCGGTCCGTCAGCCGCACCGATGATGGCAATTGACGCCGCATCGTTGAGATTGAAGAACATCGATGCCATGCAGAGTGTGAAGAAAATGCCGAACTGCGCCGCCGCACCAAAAAGCATAAGCTTCGGATTTGATAATAGCGGCGAAAAATCACACATAGCTCCGATTCCTATAAAGAGAATCAGCGGAAAAAGCTCATTCGCAATGCCTGCGTCAAAAAGCGTCTGCAGGGGTTCAATAGCCCCAGACGAGGGCAAATTAACGAGGATTGCGCCGAATCCCATTGGCAAAAGCAGCGTAGGCTCCATGTCCTTTGCGATTGCCAAATAAATGAGAACGCCTCCGATGCACCACATGACGACCTCACGCCATGTAGGCACATTCAGAAGCTCCGATAAAAATTCCATGACAGAATACCTCTCACTTCCTTTTGATTTATCACGGCAAAGCCGGCAGGGCTTGCCTCGATGTGCGCCCATACGGGACGCGCGAAATACACATTCAACCGTTTGCTCACCGCAAAGCCCGAATGTTTAACCATTATACCGCACCCCTCATCTCTTGTCAATAGGCAATCTTATAATTTTCAAAAAAAATCATCTGACCGTTAAAATCACATCTTATAAGCTTGCAAAAAGCAATACCAGACAGCCTTCGCGACCTCGTCGTTACTTCGTGTGGTATTGCGCATTAATATAAAAGTTTTACACCATAGCGGGCTCTGCTTCGTCATCGCTGATTGACTCGCCCGCAAAAAAGTCCTGCATATTGACTTTTGCCAAGGAAACATAACCAATCGAGTCTTCCCTGCCTTCAACAGCCGCGATAACATCAGCTGTGCTCTCTGCGATTTCCGCAGTGTCCGCTGTCAGGTCGGACGCGCCCGATTCGCCGGCAGAATCAAACGCCAAAAGCTGCGCAAACGCGCTGCGTGTTCCTGAGCCGTCCTCCCTTGCGATAAGATGAATCCCGCCAAGTGCCGCAAGAGCTTCATCGTCTTTTGCATAAGTTTTTGTCCTTTCACCGTTGCAGCCGCCGAGTGAAAAGAGCAAAACAGATATGACGCAAAGCATAACCAAGGCTTTTCGGTGCCGAACGAAAAACTGCGTTCTTAAATTCATTTTTTGTCTCTCCTCAATTCTCAATTCAATTATCACACCTTCAAGTTCAGCCGTCGCATGTAAAGTGCGAAATCACTTCTCGGCAAAATTCATGTAAAATCGACTTGCTTCTCCGTGCGCACATCAACAGACAAAAATAAAGCCCGCAGATACCATCCGCAGGCTTCGAATAATTCCCTCATGCCAATCTATTTATCTTCTAAGCTTTTTTTATATGCTGTTCCCCATGCCTCCATAGCGTCAAGGATAGGATTCATTGATTTTCCCAATTCACTGAGAGAATACTCCACTCTCGGCGGAACCTCAGCATAAACAGTACGAATCACAATCCCATCATCTTCCATGGAGCGCAGGCTGTCTGTCAGGACCTTCTGACTGATTCCTTCAAGGTCACGTCGCAGTTCGTTGAATCTCCAAGGGCGTGCTCGCAGATTCCGCAAAATCAAAAGTTTCCATTTGCTTCCTATCAGTTCAACCGTCGTTGCTACAGGGCAAGCCGGCAGCTCATCTTTTGTTTTCATAAAGGGCACCTCACATTATATTTTGTTCTAACATCATATTTGAATGCTGTACTCTGATTATAATACGGTACACTATCAAAATCAATAGGCAGAATGTGAAGTTTCTATAGACATACCCGTAAGGAACCCAACGGTCACCTTTTTGTGCCTATGTAATAAAAAGGTGCGTACTTGTTTCGCTCAAAACGCTGAGTATAATTATAATTACAGAGAGCTGAAATGCTCCTGAATACTGATTTGGAGGTAAACAACTATGGCACTTTCTAATCTGTCCGGATGGAAGGAAGAGACATCTGCTGCTCCCTGCGGTTCCGCCTGCGGCGCGGCTGACAAACCGGAAGAAAAACCCGCAGCCTGTGGCTCCACCTGCGGTGCTGGTGACAAACCGGAAGAAAAACGTGCAGCCTGCGGTTCTGCCTGCGGTGCCGGTGACAA
>JAJQHI010000204.1 GCA_021199825.1 Bacillota bacterium | reverse complement strand
CCTTCGCGAAGGCGTTTGTATAATATCCCTCACCGCATCCGGCGTCAAGCAAAACACTCCCCGCCGTGCGTTCGTTTAATATATTCAAAACGGCGTCCCTTATGGGGGAGTATAAACCTGAGCTGAGAAATTCATGGCGGTTTGAAATCATCGCCTTGTCGTCTCCCGACCGCCTGTTGCGCAGTTTCCCAGGCCGCATGAGATTGCAGTAGCCAGACGTTGATATGTCGTATGAGTGACCCGCCTCGCATATAAGGGAGTGTTCCGTCTCCCGAAGCACGCCCCCGCAAAGAGGGCAGAGTATAATATCACATCTCATAATTATTCATAGCAGTCAATGAGCTTTGCCTGAAGGCAGGTGCGCATTGTTTTGATTCCCGTGTTGGTGCAGGTGGAAAGCGTAATTATGCGGTCGTCAACGTTGAAGGAAAGCTCCTTTGAATACATTGAATATGACTGCATCGTATAAGCGAAATCGACAAAGTCGGCGCCCGTGGCAAAATACGTTCGGAAATAGTTGAAATCGTATGAAAACATGGTGAGGTTGAACGGCTCAAACACGTAAAGCCCTGTTGTCGTGTAAACGTATATATAGTGCGTGTTGAAAAACTCCTCGCTGCTGCCGAAATATTTGTTTATGTCGGCGAACATATATCCCGTGGAGGAGTTGTGACCGTAGAGGATGATGTTATAGTTGTCGAGAATGTAATCCTCCATCCTGTAGTCGGCAAAGATTGAGCCTATGGAGAGGGATTCTCCCGTGTATGCGTGATTTAAATAAAATGTATTGTCGTCACCGCGTACAATCGGGTAGTCAATGCACGTGTCCTCAATGTAAATCCAGCCGTACACGTCGGGATATTCGGCTGAAAGGGAGGCGATTTTTGCTTTCATAAGCTCGACCTCCTCGTTATATTCCTTCTCTTCAATCTTAATTCCAGTGTCGGGCTGTGATACGCCCGCCACAAACGCCTCCGACTCATCCATCTGAGAGAGCGTTGACGTGCCGGATGAGGATGTTAACGCCTCCTCTTTGAGGCTTGAGAGCGTATATCCGTCAAGTATCTCATCGTAATAGCTGCCCTCGTCAAGCTGCTCAGTAATCAGGAGGGCTAAGGATATCATGCAGTATATGAACACGGCGGAGGAGATTATAAGCACAAGGTTTTCAAGCACGAGGGCTATCACGCGGCGTGCGGAGCCGCGCTTTTTCCTGTATTCGCCAAGCTCGTCGGCTGTCGCATTTTCAACGGATTCGGCAAAGATATTGCTGCTTTCAGGTGCGGGCTGTGGTGCGGTGTGGGGCGTATAGTCGCGCGCTGCGTGACGTCTTTTTATGGGTTTATGGTGCGCGGATGTAGTGTCGCTGTTCGGCGCCTTTTCCGATTCGTCTGTTTTTATTTCGTTTTCGTCCATATGTGTCCTCCCTCCTTGACTTTTTATGCGCTGTCGTGGTAAAATACTACGGTATGTCTTTTTGTGTGTGTCGCTGATGTGCGCATGAATTTACGGCACACTACATTATATAATTTTTTGAGCGCCAAATCAATAAAGAAGGCGCGTTTTTAAAACTATTTTTACAAAGACGACACTTGAGGTGTGATTTATGAGAGAGTACAAGGGGCTTTATATAGAATCGGTCACGAACATGGGGGCGGGAGCGGCTGTTTTGAGCGACGGGAAGGATAAAGGAAAGCGAATTTTTGTATGGGGCGCGGTTGACGGGGATACGGTTGATGTACGTCTCACAAAGGAGCATTCCTCATACGCGGAGGGTGAGATTGCGAGACTGGTTTCGCCGTCACCCTACAGAATGTCGCCCGACTGTGAATATTTTAGTCAGGGGTGCGGCGGGTGTATGTTCAGGCAGATGACGTATGAGCATGAGCTTGACGTGAAAAAAGGCTTTGTTGAGTCAGCTTTCAGGCGTGAAAGGCTGAATATTGAGGTTGGCGACACCGTCCCATCGGCTGAGATGGAGTGTTCTACGCGCTCAAAAATAACCGTATCCGTGAACGAATACGGCAAGTCGGGATATTATCTGCGCGCAACGCACAAAACACTTTCTTGTGAGCGGTGTCTTCTTCATTCGGCGGAGCTTGACGAGATCAGAGCTTATGCTGCTGCAAACGCCAAAAATCGCGGGATTGATATTCAGCGTCTGTCTATAAGAGAGGCGGAGCGGGGAATATCCGTCACCTTTGAGCTGCGCAGGGAGTCCTTGGACGCCGGGAAGCTCAGGAAGCTGGGCACAGATTTGACAGTGAGATTTCCGCGGGTTACGTGCGTATACACCATGTATACATCGGGCGGCAGGGAGATATACCGCCATATATGCGGGGAGGAATACATAGTTGATGAGATGGGCGGGTGCGAATTTATGATTTCACCGGGGTCATTTTATCAGGTAAACAGAAAAACGGCGTGTGCGCTTTACGATTTGGCGGCGGATTTTGCGGCGCTTTCAGACGGGGAGTCTGTGGCTGATTTATATTGCGGCACGGGAACGATAGGATTATACGCGGCGAGGAGGCTTTTTGAGCGCAGCGGGGGGCGTGTGAAGCTGACGGGTGCCGAGGTGATACCGGATGCCGTTGAAAACGCGAAGGCAAACGCCGAAAGAAATGGGGTGCCTGCGGAGTTTTATGTTATGCGCGCCGAGGAGTTTGATGGGGCGGCAGATATTGTTTTTTTGGACCCGCCAAGGTCGGGGTGCGGCAGCGACCTGATTTCGCATTTATGCCGTGTGAGACCTGACAGGGTTGTGTATGTTTCGTGCAACCCATCGACGCTCGCGCGTGATGTTAAGGCTTTCTGCGGCGGCGGATATGAGGTGTGCCGTGCCGTGCCGATTGACATGTTCCCGCGAACGGGGCACGTCGAGACTATAGTATTGATGTCGCGGTGAAAAGCGTGAGGCGTGAAAAAGT
>JAJQHI010000149.1 GCA_021199825.1 Bacillota bacterium | reverse complement strand
CTGTGTCGGCGTGATTACATAAAAGCTGTACGCTCCCGCCGAATAAATAGCGTCAATCGATTCCGAGAGAATATACGTGTCATCCCCGTAAAGCAAAAAACTCAGCCCATAAAGGGATATACTCCCCTTGATTGACTCCGCCGCCTCGGAAAGCTCGCTGTAGAGGGACGACATTCGCACCGTCTCGGTTGATTCGATGATGCTTCCGTCCTCGTCCGTCGTATATACGATCTCATCCGTGTCAGTGTATGTCATATCAAGCGAGGAAATATCCACGGCTAAAAATGAAACGCACGATGAAATGCTTTCAAGCAGCGCGGCGTAATCCGTGCTTTGATAAATTTCAAGACCGAACGCGGCGCCTAGCGTTATATCGGAGTCAGCTTCCTTGACCTTCTCTATAAACGATGTGAAAGCCGAAATATCGTCCTCCCCGCTGCCATTCACCTCAATTCCGGAAAGCAGCACCTCATCAGCCCCCAAAGATGTGCATTCCGTTATGACAGCTGTGTCGTAAAGTACTGCCGCCTCATAAAGCACCGCGTCGCTGATGCCGCCCGACGTGATGACGTAGTAAATCGTCACCTTCGGAGTTATCCCATAGCTTTCAGCCGACTCATTGATAACGCGCAGTATATCTGACATTGTTGGCAGGTCAGCGTCGCTTGACATTCGCGAGAGTGCTACAGCCACGTCTGAGAGAAAATAAAGCTCTCCGCTCCCGTCCGATACGGGAATCAAAATCGAATCATAACCGCTTTCGTATATGAAATCAACTCTTTCACGTATAATCTCAAGATTCGAAGTGTCGCTTATATCAAGACACCCCGCGCGCACATTTCCGTCCGCCGATGAAATATTTGAAAGCCCCGACGTCTGATGAGATGATGAGGTGCCGCTTGTAGTGGTCGGTTCCGTAGTTTCGGGAGGCTCCTCCACCTTGTCAAGAAGATAATTGCCAAGCATCACAGTGCCCACAATACAGCAAATCACAAAAACGCAGACAAAAATGACCGCCGTGGGGATTTTCCTTCTTCCGGCTCTCCCCACGGTGCTCGTTCTGCGTCTCACGCGCCGCTTCCTATATTTTATCGGTACATGACTTTCTGCCATTGCGTTGTCCCTGCGGTTTCGTCAGTCGCCGCTCTCCTCCGATTCGTCGTCAATATCGTAATAAAAATCCTCCATGGTGAGGGAAGACAAAAGCTCCGTTTCCGTAACTGTAAGCGTAGCCATCTCAGCCTCAACCGCCTCCTGATACTTCCATATGAGATACGCCTCCGAGAGCGTGTCATAATACTCCGTGACGTATTCACGGTCCATCTCACATCTTAATATTATGTGATATCCGATGTCAGACTCGACAATTCCGCTGAGCTCGCCTATTTCAAGCGCAAACGCCGCCTCCTCAAATTCCTCAAGCAGCTCGTTGTGCGTGAAATAATACCCTTTAGGATTGGCAACCATGTCCATATCCTCGCCGTATTCGGCGACAAGCGTGTCAAAATCGGCTCCAAGTTGAGCGCTTGTCAGCGCCTCCACAGCCAATTTGTAATTTTCCTCAATGTCGTCTCCCTCGTCGTTCTGAATCAGAATCTGCTTTGCGTGACAAAAGACATCAGGGTCCATTATAGCCTCATATATGCTGTTGTCGTCAGTCTTGATAACTCCCGCCTCGATGAGCGCCTCATTCAAAAGCGTGTCGCACTCGGTTTTTCTTATGTAAAACCGAAATACGCTGTCAGTCATAAAGGCGGTCTCAAGTCCCTCGCCGTAAGCCTTGGCGCCTCCGAAGGTCTCGTTAATATATTCGTTGACGGTTTCGTTCACGAGTTTGTTGACATCGCTCCCGTACGGGTCAATGTCATACTTAAGGCAGAGCGAGAAGGTCGCGTAGGCGCGCAGAAGAGCGTTTGTCGCCTGTTCCTTGTACTTTTCAAAAAGCGCCTCTGTGTCAACGTCGTCCGACTCCCAATATGAGTCGTCGCCCTCGTCTGCAATGTTTTTGTAATTCATGAAGAAATAATAAAACTGCTCATACGGCACCTCATAGTCGCCGATATAGAGTAAAGTTTCAAGCTCCTCCTCTGTGCTTTCCCTGATGTATGGACTTGAGCATGAGAATAAAGTCAGAGCGGAGATGAGTGCCAGAGAAAAAGCTGCGGCGCGATGCCATCCGCGAATTGTTTTCCGTGAAATCATTGTTTGTGCCTTTCGGATAAAATAATACACACTATACTATACAGTATAATTGTTGCTCCTGTGTGAACGCTGCCTGCGTTTATTCTGATAATAAGGCGAGACGCTTATTTTGTTCTCTTAATTTTGAGCGCAAGTCCCGCTGTGAGAGGGGAAACCGCCGCCTCAACCACCGTTTCGATAATCGTTGTGAAAAGGACAAGCTGCAGAATAGTCCCCCATTCGTTTTCGACCGTTTCCGGAATCCCCAGCGGCGAAAACGCTATAACGTAAAAAAGTGCGTTGTCCACTATCTGACCGAAAAGCGTTGACAAAACGGCGCGCAGCTCATATCCGACGCGGCTGTTCTCATCGCGGCTTTTTTCCTTCATTGTGTGCATGATGAGGGTATTTACATAGTTGCCGAGCCAAAACGCCGTAACGGACGCGATGGCAATCCTCCATCCCGTTCCAAGCACGGTCTTGTAGCACTCGGCGACGTATTCGCTTGTTCCGGGCAGCAGAATAGCCACCCAGCATACAAGGTTGAACGCCAGATTGATAACAGCCGACACGGTAAAGGTCATAATCGCACGGTGCTTGCCCCAAACCTCGGTCATAATGTCCATCGCGGCAAATACAGCCCACGAGATGAGAGTCCCTCCCGTCGTTATCGCAAGCGTTTCAGTGCCGAAGGACTTGACGGCTAAGATATTCTGAAGAATAGAGCCGGCTATGAAAAACGAGGTGACAGCCGTAAGATAGG
>JAJQHI010000226.1 GCA_021199825.1 Bacillota bacterium | reverse complement strand
GGCTGAGGCACGCTTCCTTATGCTTTCCGCAAACAACCTCCTGAAGCCCGCTGACGGCAAAGCCGTTACCGTTCCTTCTCAGGACATGGTTATCGGAAACTATTATCTCACCATGGATAAGCCCGGCGAACCCGGCGAGGGCAAGGCGTTCCGCGATTTCGATGAGGCTATGATGGCGTATGAGATGGGATATATCGGACTTCACGCTCCCATTAAGGTGCGCATGACAAAGGAGATTGACGGGGTTATGCAGTCAAAAATCATTGACGCGACCCTTGGAAGACTCATATTCAACAGAGAGATTCCGCAGGACCTCGGCTATGTTGACAGATCCGACCCCGAAAAGCAGTTTGACCTTGAAATAACTGAGGCGATGACATCCAAAAAGCTTTCAAAAATCGTTGACGCGACGATTAAAAAGCACGGCTTCTCCGTTGCGGCTGAGGTGCTCGACGGAATTAAGGCTATCGGATATAAATATTCTACAAGAGCATCAATATCGATTTCCGTCGCGGACATTATAGTGCCTGAGGAAAAGTACACGTATATTGCAGCCGCGGAAAAGAAGGTTGACGAGATTAACCGTCACTTCGCACGCGGTGAGCTTTCCGAAAATGAGCGCTATACAAGCGTCATCTCCGTCTGGGAGAAGACGACGAAGGACATCGTTGAGGTTTTGCAGCAGAACTTTGACAAATACAATTCCCTTAAGATAATGATCGATTCGGGCGCAAGAGGTAACATGACGCAGATGAGACAGCTTGCGGGAATGCGCGGACTGATGTTCGCGACAAACGGAAAGACGATGGAAATTCCGATTAAATCGAACTTCCGTGAGGGACTTAATATTATCGAGTACTTCTCGGCGGCAAGAGGCGCGCGCAAGTCGCTCTCCGATACGGCGCTGAAAACGGCTGACTCAGGTTATCTTACCCGCCGTTTGGTCGATGTCAGTCAGGATGTCATCATCCGCGAGCGCAACTGCGGCACCACAAAGGGAATCTGGGTTAGCGATATCAAAGAAGGCAATGAGGTTATCGAGCCGCTTCGCGACAGAATTTACGGCAGATTTGTCATAGGAGATGTCGTAAATCCGACGACGGGAGAGGTTATCGTTCCCGACGGCAGAATGATAGGTCAGGACGAGGCTGACGAGATTGTCAAGGCGGGCATTGAGAAGGTTTACGTACGTTCCGTGCTCGAATGCCGCTCACGCCACGGCGTATGCTCCAAGTGCTACGGTGCAAACCTTGCATTCGGCACGCCTGTTGATGTCGGTGAGGTTGTCGGCGTTATCGCGGCTCAGTCAATCGGTGAGCCGGGTACGCAGCTTACGATGAGAACCTTCCACACCGGAGGCGTTGCGGGTTCGGATATTACGCAGGGTCTTCCGAGAGTCGAGGACCTCTTTGAGGCGCGCAAGCCCAAAAAGCCCGCTATTGTTACCGAAATCAGCGGAAAGATATCTATCCGCGAGGACAAAAAGGTACACGTTGTCGATGTAACACCCGATGAGGGCGAGATTATGTCGTACACCATCCCCTATGGCATGAGAATCATTGTCCATGAGGACGACACGGTTGAGCCCGGTCAGGCGCTGACAGAGGGATACAAGAGCCCTGCCGATATTATGAGAATCAACGGCGTTGACGCCACATATGATTATATTGTGCGCGAGGTTCAGAAGTGCTACCGCGTACAGTCGGTTGACATAAACGACAAGCACATTGAGGTTATTACACGCCAGATGACGAGAAAATGCAAGATTGAGGACGCGGGAGATACCGAGCTGCTTGAAGGCACGATGGTCGATGTGGGCGAATTTGAGGACGAGAACGACAAGATTCAGGCGCGTATAGACGCGGGTGAAATCGGTCTTCGTCTTGCGACAAGCTCGCCCGTGCTTCTCGGAATTACCAAGGCATCGCTTCAGTGCGAGTCGTTCCTGTCCGCAGCGTCATTCCAGGAGACGACAAAGGTTCTCACCGACGCCGCGATTCACGGCAAGGTTGACCACCTGCTCGGTCTTAAGGAGAATGTCATCATAGGCAAGCTCATCCCTGCGGGAACGGGAATGCAGCATTACCGTGATATTGAAATTGATAAGACAGACGAAAGCTCCGAGACAATGCTCAATCTGCTTTCCGGAAACAGAGTTTCAATCTCTGAGGACGGAGACGACTTTGAGATATTCAACGACGAGGTTGACCGTGAATATGACGATTTCGACGATGATGACTTCGATGACGACGAGTTTGACAGGCGTGTCCGCATCAGCCGAGACAGGCTGAGAGTGCTCGACGATGACGACGATGAAGTCACAGAATACGAGGACGAAGCCGATATGGACGAGGCAGATGAAGATTTGACTGCCGAGGACGAATATTCCGACGATGCGAATGATTCGGATGACGGCGACGAAGCAGAGTCTGAGGAGGAGAGCGCTGGGGACGAATTTGAGCTTGACGACGAGGCTTTTGACAAGTTTATCGAGTCACAGCGCGGAAACGAGTCCCACGAATAACTCTGAAAAATGGCGGTTTCAAACGCCAAAAAGAGAACATTTTGCACCTTCAACCTGATTTTGTTGATTTAAAATGCACAAAAACGCTCGCGATTGCGCGGGCGTTTTTGTGAAAAAGGGAGAATTTTTCGGCGAGCAAAAATACTCTTGACAAAGCCGCCGCAAATGATATATAATCTATGTTGCATGACCATGTAAATGCACCGAACGCTCATTTTCGGGCATTCTCTCATGCGTATGGACTTTCCGGCAGGGTTCTCCCTTCCGTATTGTGCATAAACTATTTTATTACTGAGAAAAGGAGGAGAGTATGCCGACCTTTAACCAGCTTGTGAGGAACGGACGTCACGATAAGACTTATAAGTCAAAGACGCCTATGCTCGGAACCAGCTTTAATTCGCTGAAAAATCGCAGCGTGGCACAG
>JAJQHI010000048.1 GCA_021199825.1 Bacillota bacterium | reverse complement strand
GCATAATTTCACTTATCCCCGCCGTGATAAACATTATAATTGCCGTGGCTGTGCCGATGCTTGCCGATATGGGCTACATTGTCCTTGACGGGTATATGTATAAATCAAACGTTTATCTTTTGATACTCGGATATTTTGTTCTGACGGTCGCGGTTTCGGTCATATCGACCGCGGCGTCGATGGGCAGGCATTCGCCACTTGCATTTTTGAGAGGTAGAGAGTGATGATAGAGCTTGAAAACATAAATAAAATATATCGCGTCGGCGGGGAGGATTTCTACGCGCTGCGCGATGTGTCTCTGACTATAAATGATGGAGAATTTGTTTCAGTATGCGGCGCTTCGGGGTCGGGCAAGACAACGCTTTTAAACGTTATCGGGTGCCTTGACACATACGAGGGCGGTACATATAGGCTTGATGGGCGTGATATATCAAAGGAAAGCGACAAAGGGCGTGCAAGGATACGCAATTCACATATAGGCTTTGTCCTTCAGGATTTCGCGCTCATAAACTCGCAGACCGTTTTATATAATGTAATGCTCCCGCTCATGTTCGGAAAATGCCCGTTCAGTCAGGTGAAGTCAAAGGCGCTCGGAGCTTTAGGTGCGCTTGGCATAGCTGACCAAGCAGACAAAAAAGCAAATCAGTTATCGGGCGGTCAGCGTCAAAGGGTGGCAATCGCCAGGGCTATTGTCAACTCACCATCCGTTGTATTGGCGGACGAGCCGACAGGTCAGCTCGATTCTAAGGCAGGAACTCAAACTATGGAGCTTTTGTCTGACCTGAACAAAAAGGGAATCACCGTCATCGTTGTAACTCATGACAGTCGGGTTGCCTCCATGGCGGAAAGGACAATCTCCGTTTCCGACGGACAAATAGTATGCTGATAACGAATCCCTCGCTTTGCGGGGGATTTTCGTATGCGGAGCTTGCTTTTTAAAAAAAACGATTGATATCGGCGGCAAAATGAGTTATAATATAGTGATTTTGAATGCAGCAACCCGAATAAACGCTGAGAGGTATATATTAAATGGGTCTTATTACGAAAGTATTCGGAACGTACAGTGAAAGGCAAATAAAACGTGTGCGTCCCATAGTAGATAAAATTGAATCGCTCGCACCGAAGTATTCTGAGATGAGCGACGAACAGATGGCTGCCGAGACACCTCGGTTCAAGGAGCGTCTTTCAAACGGCGAAACGCTCGACGATATTCTCCCTGAGGCTTACGCACTTGTGCGTGAAGCCTGCGACAGAGTGCTTGGCAAGCGACCTTTTAACTGTCAGCTTCTCTGCGGCGTGCTTTTGCATCAGGGAAGAATTGCCGAGATGAAAACGGGCGAGGGCAAAACGATTGTCGCCGCCATGCCGTCATATTTAAATGCGCTGACGGGCAAGGGCGTTCACGTCGTTACCGTTAACGAATATCTCGCGAGAATAGGTGCTGAGGAGATGGGGCGCGTGCATGAGTTCTTGGGACTTACTACGGGTCTTATAATTCATGACCAGTCAACGAAGGAAAAGCAGGCGGCATATGCCTGTGATATTACCTACGGCACAAACAACGAAATGGGATTTGACTATCTGCGCGACAACATGGTCGTATATAAAGAGCAGATGGTACAGCGCGGGCGCAATTTCGCTATTGTCGATGAGGTTGACTCAATTTTGATCGATGAGGCGAGAACGCCTCTCATTATCTCAGGCGCGGGCGAGGAATCTACCGACATGTACGGTCGTGCGGATGAGCTTGTGCGTACAATGAGCAAATACGTCATAAAAGAGCTTGACGCGAAGCAGGACTATGAGGATGTCATAAAGGAGGCGGGCGTTGATCCAGATTATATCGTTGACGAAAAGCAGAAAACAACGACCTTGACCGCGAAGGGAATTGAAAAAACAGAGAAATACTTCGGGATTGAGAATTTCGGCGACGAGGAGAACACCGAGCTTGCGCATTATGTGTATCAGGCGCTCAAGGCTCACGGAATAATGCACCGCGATACTGATTATGTGATTTACAATAACGGCGTTATGATTATCGACTCATTTACGGGGCGCATGATGCCGGGGCGCAGGTATTCAGACGGTCTTCATCAGGCGATTGAGGCTAAGGAAGGCGTTGAAATTCGCCGAGAGAATAAAACTCTCGCGACTATAACATTCCAGAACTATTTCCGTATGTACGGCAAGCTTTCGGGCATGACGGGAACCGCGCTTTCCGAGGAAAACGAATTCCGCGAGATTTATCATCTTGATGTCGTGGAGGTTCCGACAAACAAGCCCATGATTAGGGTTGACCACAACGATGTTGTTTATAAAACAGCGAAGGCAAAGGAAAACGCCATAATTGAAGAGATTAAGCGCTGTCACGAAAAGGGACAGCCGGTACTGGTCGGAACTGTTTCAATCGAAAAATCCGAAGCGCTTTCAAAAAAGCTCAGAGCAGCAGGCATAAAGCATACGATTTTGAACGCGAAGTATCATGACCGAGAGGCTGAAATTGTCGCACAGGCAGGTCAGCTTGGAGCTGTCACTATTTCTACCAACATGGCAGGGCGCGGAACCGATATTTTGCTTGGCGGAAACGCCGAATATCTCGCAAAGTCTGAGATGAGGAACATGCGGAATGAGTCGGGCGAGCTTTTGTATGACGAAAAGGTTATCGCCCTTGCTACCGGCTCATCTGTATCCGTATCTGAAGATGTACTCGCCGCGCGCGAGGTCTACAGCCGGCTTTACCTTAAGTATCAGGCGGAAATTGAGCCTAAGGCAAACGAGGTGCGCCGCGCCGGAGGTCTTTGTGTCATCGGAACGGAGCGCCATGAGAGCCGCAGAATAGACAATCAGCTGCGCGGACGTTCCGGACGTCAGGGAGATCCCGGTGAATCCAGATTCTATATTTCACTTGAGGACGACCTTATGCGTCTTTTCGGCGGGGACAAGATATATAAT
>JAJQHI010000203.1 GCA_021199825.1 Bacillota bacterium | reverse complement strand
TGAAGGCAGGCGCACCTGAGCCATTCCGTTTTCCTTAGCCATGAGCTGCGCCTGTGCTCCTGCGGAGCGAACAAGCTGACCGCCCTTGCCGGGATAAAGCTCGATATTGTAAATAACCGTACCGACGGGTATGTCAGCTATCGGAAGCGTGTTTCCGGGCTTAATGTCTATCTTCTCGCCTGAGTAAACGACATCTCCGGGCTTAAGTCCGACAGGTGAAATAACGTAGGACAAGGTTCCGTCCTCATAACGAAGAAGTGCGATGTAAGCGCTTCTGTTCGGATCGTATTCGATTCCAACAACAGTAGCCGCGCCTTCCTTCTGGCGTTTGAAATCAACAATACGGTACTTAACCTTGTTTCCGCCGCCGTGATGACGAACGGTAATTCTTCCGTAGTTATTGCGTCCGCCGCTCTTCTTCTTTGTGACGATGAGGCTCTTTTCGGGAGTAAACTTTGTAACCTCCTCGAACGAAGCAACCGTCATTCCGCGTCTGCCGGGAGTTGTAGGCTTATATTTAATGTTAGGCATTCTATCTTTCCTCCCTTATCAGTAGAGTCCCTCAAAGAACTCGATAGGCTTTGAGTCCTCCTTGAGCGTTACGACAGCCTTTTTCCAGCTTGCCGTTGAGCCGCTCGTATAGCCGCGTCTTTTAATTTTGCCGTTCACATTCGACGTGTTTACGCATTCAACCTGAACCTTGAAAAGCTCCTCAACCGCGTGAGCGATTTCGGGCTTGGTCGCGTTCGGAGCAACACGGAACGTGTACTTCTTGCCTTCAAGCTTTGCCATGCTCGCCTCAGTGATAATCGGGGCGATTATAATATCTTCAGCAAATTTCATTATGCGTAGACCTCCTCGATTTTCTCAACCGCGCCGCGGGCAGCGATGAACGAATCACAATTGAGGATATCGTACACGTTGACGGAATTGTACTGCACCGTTTTCACGTTCGGAATGTTTGCAAGTGACTTAATTGTTACGCTGTCGTTGGTGTCGAGAACCACAAGAGCCTTCTTCTTCGAGCCGACCGCCTTGAGCATGGAAACCATGGTCTTCGTGCTGTAGTCGTCAGTCTTGATGCTGTCAACGACAATCATATCGCCCTCGGAAACCTTTCCCGAAAGAGCTGAAAACATAGCGGCACGCTTTGTTTTCTTGTTCAGAGTTACGCGGTAGCAGCGGGGCTTAGCCGCAAATACAACGCCGCCATGAACGAACTGAGGCGCTCTGCGTGAACCCTGTCTTGCGCGTCCGTTGCCCTTCTGTCTCCACGGCTTTTTGCCGCCGCCGGTGACCTCGGTTCTCGTCAGCATTGACTGCGTTCCCTGTCTCTGATTCAAAAGATGCGCTCTCACAACCGAATGGAGGACTGCTTCGTTGACGTCAGCTCCAAACACCTTGTCCGAAAGGTCCATGCTGCCGACTTCCTTGCCCGCCATATCCACTACTTTGATGTTAGGCATAGTTTATCCTCCTTAACCTTTAACGCTGTTGCGGATAAACACAATTCCGTCCTTGGCGCCGGGAATAGCGCCCTTGACCGCGATTATGTTGTTTTCCGCATCAATCTTAACGACGGAGAGGTTCAGGACGGTGACCTGCTCGTTTCCGTACTGACCTGCCATCTTCTTATTCTTGAATATTCTCGAAGGGCTTGATGTAGCTCCCATCGAGCCGGGTTGACGATGAATCGGTCCGGTACCGTGCGTCATGCGGAGCGTTGCGCTGTTCCAGCGCTTAACGGCACCCGTATATCCGCGACCCTTCGTAATACCGGTTACATCGACCTTTTCGCCCTCGGCGAAGGTATCGACGGTTATTACTGAGCCGACATCAATTCCGGAAATGTCATCAAGACGGAACTCCTTAAGATGGCGCTTAACACCGACGCCCGCCTTTTTGAAATGACCCGCAAGTGGCTTTGTTGTCTTGCTTTCCTTCTTGTCGATGAAGCCGAGCTGAACGGATTCATATCCATCAGTCTCTTTCGTCTTGACCTGTACAACAGAGCAGGGACCTGCTTCGATTACGGTCACGGGAACCATATTTCCCTTTTCATCGAAAAGCTGTGTCATTCCAAGCTTTTTGCCGATAATGGCTTTCTTCATTTTGATTTTTCCTCCCATGTGTTTGGTTATTGGTCAGCAGTTTCGGTAGTCAATCACCGCTGACGTGACCCCACTCGAACCGCACACGTTTATTTGGACTCATGTCCCGTGCCGTCGTTCGTTCGGTGGCTTTTAAATCTTCACTTCAATGTCAACGCCTGCGGGAAGCTCGATTTTCATAAGAGCATCGACGACCTTCTTTGACGAATTGGCAATGACGATAAGTCTTTTGTGTGTTCTCTGCTCAAACTGCTCACGGCTGTCCTTATACTTATGGACAGGGCGCAGAATCGTTATGATTTCCTTCTCTGTGGGGAGCGGAATCGGTCCGGATACCTCGGCGCCGTTTGCTTTAGCCGCCTCGACAACCTTAACGCTTGTCGCGTCCACGAGAGTGTGATCATAGCCCTTCACACGAACGTTGATCTTGTTGTTTTCTGCCACGTTTGCTGCCTCCTTGATAAAATTAAGTGTGGCTATAAGCGAGCCCATCAAAGCACTTGCACACGTCACCGTGTGTACATTCTTTTTTCAAAATCAGCACCGACTCGGAAATGACACAGGTATCTCCGCATCGGTGAAAATCATTTAAAATAAGAAATGTTCGTTTGTTAGGCGGCTTATACGGTCCGCCCGACTCAAAGGTCGAACATACTCAGCGAAAGTTCCCTGCCGGAAGGCTCGCGCCGTAGCAGCAACATTTCGCGTCCTCGCACACCAAGCTTCGATATTATATCACATCAGAAGCGTTTGTGCAAGTGGTTTTATGCGAATTTCGCGATTTTTTCGAGAAGGCACATGATAAAATGAAATCGGACAGAAAAAAGAAAAGAAAAGTCACAGCGAA
>JAJQHI010000145.1 GCA_021199825.1 Bacillota bacterium | reverse complement strand
GTCAACAGCAAAAAAGAAAATTTCAAACGAAATCGGGAGCTGAGGGGTGAAAAAAAGCGACAAAATGCAAAAACATCGGTTCCTGTCCGCAAAAAAAGCTTATTATTCGCTCCCCTTCGCGTCATCACCGCCCGCGGGCGGCTTCGCGTTCCCAAAATAAAGCTCGCGGAACTCCGTCGCCGACACGCCCTCATGGTATTTGAAAAACTTCTGAAATCCCTTTGAGTCAGGAAAGCCGCAAGCCTCGGCAATGTCGCATATGCGCATATTGGTGGAGAGCAGAAGTCCGCGGATCCGCTTGATTCTCGCCGAATCTATATAAGCCTTTATGCCGCCCTTGTAGTGGCGCTTGAAAAGCCGCGTGATATAGTCCTCGTTATATGAAAAATGTGAGGCGACATCGCATACGCGCAGGCGGCGGTTTGAGTTTTCGGCAATCCACTCGCACATCGCGTAAAGCCTTGCGTTCGGGTCGTCCTCCCCGACAGCGGAGGCGCGCTGAAGCTCGTAGAGTATCAGGCAAAGCACGCACCTGCAGGCCTCATCCTCATATTCCGGGGTGCGGGAGTAATATATAAGGTCGGCGAACAGACGGTTTAATCTTTCCCCGTCAGGGCACGATATATGCGGAAGCGTCCCAAGCTCGCCCGAAAAGTGTACCCAGTATAGCTCAGTCGGCGCGTCGCATCCGCGGTATCCGTATCGTCGCGTTCCCGCGGGCAGTATGATGACCTCGCCTGAGCTGACGACGAATCTGTCAAAGCCCTCGGCAATGTAAATTCGCCCGCGGCGGCAGTAAATAAGCTCGTGAGTTTCCGTACTGCTCGACGGGTGAGCCCACCCTGTCGGCGCGGAGGTGTTCCCGCACACCGCGTATTTTACGTCAAAACTCATCGAACCCCTCCCTCTCGCTCTGCGGAACTGCTTTTACCTACTATATTATTTTATCAAATTTTTCGACTCCTTGCAAGTGCTTTTTTCAAATTTTCAGGGGGGGGTGAAAGCGCTCACTCTGCACGAAGCGGGAGAATTATTAAAAGGGAGACTTTTGGAAAAGTCCCCCTGAACAATATCATTCATTGCTGCTGCTCTTTTTCATCTCTTCTCCGAGAAGGTTGAGGCAGCTTTTGCATATTTTCACGCCCATATAGGAGGCGAGCTCTTCGCTCGAACCGCAAAAATAGCAGTCATTTAATATTTTCGTCAATGTTATTCTGTCGTCCTCCACGTTTATCTCAACCGGGTCGAAGGGATGCAGACCGGCTCTTTCGCGGATGTCAGCCGGAAGTATAAGGCGTCCCAATGAGTCGAGCTTTCTCTTTCTGTGTATCTGATGCATGCCGGATAGTATCTCCTTGAATGTAATGACTGTGAATCGGGGAATCAATAGGGTATCGCTGAATATATTGTAGCACCTTGCGTGATATTTGTCAAGTATTTTGTTCATTCTTTTAAAAAATTATTTAGTGAAAGTGAGCGTTAAAACTATACTTGACAAAATAAAAGATGCTTTCTTGCACATTTACGATATTTTTATTTTATCTAATCGGCGGAGAAAATATAGTGCATGAATGTGCATATGCGCGTGTGCGGTGCGCTTGACGGGGATTGGGGCATTTTGCCGCATATCCGTGCGAAAACATTTATCCGGCGTCAGAAAATTAACAAAAGCCCCTTGCGATTTTCGTAAAAATGTTGTATGATATATTCATTCTATACTGCAACGGAGGCACGTATCGTGGAACATGAAGAAATAAAGAGCGCCATCTTAAATGGCAAGACTGTCATCGGCATTGAGCTTGGCTCAACGCGCATCAAGTCGGTGCTTATCGGCGATGATTTCACGCCGATAGTGTCGGGCTCTCATGACTGGGAAAACAAGCTCGAAAACGGAATCTGGACGTACAGTCTTGAGGATATCTGGGCGGGCGTTCAGGACAGCTACGCGAAGCTGGCGGAGGCTGTCAAAAAGGAGTACGGCGTTACGCTGAAAAAGGTCGGGGCTATCGGCTTTTCGGCGATGATGCACGGATATCTGGTATTTGACGAGAATCAGAATCTCCTGGTGCCGTTCCGCACATGGAGAAACACTATCACGGGCGAGGCGTCCGCGACGCTTTCACGTGAATTTGCGTTTAATATTCCGCAGCGCTGGAGCATTTCGCACCTTTATCAGGCTATACTGAACGGCGAAAAGCACGTTCCCGAAATTCGCTACATGACGACGCTTGCGGGATACATACACTGGAAGCTCACGGGCAAATTCGTTCTCGGCATAGGAGACGCGTCGGGAGTATTCCCCATTGATCCCGCAACGAAGACATACGATAAGGGTATGATGGAGAAATTCGAGGCGCTCATCGCGTACAAGGATTATCCTTGGCACCTTGAGGACATAATTCCTGAGGCTATATCAGCCGGAGAGGATGCCGGCACGCTGACGGAGGAGGGGGCGAAGCTGCTTGACCCGTCGGGCAATCTTGAAGCGGGCATACCGCTGGCACCGCCTGAGGGAGACGCGGGAACGGGAATGGCTGCAACAAACAGCGTATCGGAGCGCACGGGAAACGTGTCAGCCGGAACGTCTGTCTTTGCCATGGTTGTGCTTGAGCGTCCCCTTAAGGACTATTATCCCGAAATTGACGTTGTTACCACGCCTACAGGCGAGCTTGTCGCCATGGTTCACTGCAACAACTGCACATCTGACCTCAACGGCTGGATTGATATGCTTGCCGAGGTGCTTGACCGTGCGGGATGCGATATTCCGAAGTGGAAGCTTTACGATATATTCTACTTTGAGTCGGAGAAGGGTGACGCCGACTGCGGCGGCATGATGTCATACGGATATCTTTCCGGAGAGCCTGTCACGGGCGTTGATTCCGGTCGACCGCTTTTCGTCCGCGCGTCTGACGCAAGCTTCAACTTCGCGAATTTCTCGCGCACGGTGCTTTTCTCGACGCTCGGCGCGCTTAAGAT
>JAJQHI010000190.1 GCA_021199825.1 Bacillota bacterium | reverse complement strand
CTATTATCTCCTCACGCATCAGTTCTGCCGACTCGGAGTATTCTTCCCTTTGCCGGGATGAAATATGCTTAAGAGGAATGAGACAAAGAAATATTATAATCGCCGTCAAAAGAAGAAGAATTACTGCCGGACGCAAGGCTTTCTTTGCCGAGTCAATATCAATTTTCACCGTGCTTGTCCTCAAGGTCAAAGCCATGCGGCAAAAGCTCATCAAGTCTGTAGACGGAGCAGCTTCTGGGCGTGCCCAGAATAATGCGGAAATCGCCTCGGCAAAGCTCAGACATGAACTGCCGGCATATACCGCACGGCGGGCACTGTTTATCAGGAAAACCGACTTTTTCTGCGTCTCCCCCGACTATGGCAATCGCGGAAAAATCCCGCCTGCCATCCGATACGGCAGCGGAGAACGCGGCGCGCTCAGCACAGATTCCCGCACCAAACGACGCGTTTTCAATGTTGCAGCCCTGATAAACTGTACCATCATCACACAAAAGCGCCGCGCCGACAGAAAAATTTGAGTACCGACAATACGCCCTCTCCCTTGCCTTTCCGGCAAGGGAGAGCAGCTCCGCTTCGCTCCTCATAATTTTTCCGCCGCAAGCGCGACGCTGAGTGCTATTTTTATCATATCGTCAAAAGATTCCTGACGTTCCTTCGACGAGGTTACCTCTCCCGTTACAATGCTGTCGGAAACGGTGCAAATCGCAAGCGCGCGTTTTCCCGACCGAGCCGCGGTCATGTAAAGAGCAGCCGCCTCCATTTCAACGGCAAGAACGCCCATCTTAGTCCAGTCAAGCGTGTTCCCGGCGTCGCCGTAAAATCTGTCGGAGGACACCACGTTTCCGACGTGATACCTCGTGCCTGACGCCTTGGATGCGTTTACAGCCTCGCTCAACAGCTCAAATGACGCTGTCGGCGCAAACGTGCCTGGAAGCGCGTACTGAGACGCGAAATTGGAATCGGTGCACGCTCCGAGAGCGATAACGACATCATAAAGCCTGAGATCTTTTTGTATAGCTCCAGCTGAACCGACACGAATTATGTTTTCGACACCATAAAAATTGTAAAGCTCATATGAGTAAATGCCAATCGAGGGCATACCCATGCCGCTCGCCATAACGCTGACGGGAACGCCCTTATATTTTCCCGTGTATCCGCCGATACCGCGAACATTATTAACGAGCCTTGCGTCATCAAGAAATCTCTCCGCTATCATTTTTGCGCGGAGCGGATCACCCGGCATAAGAACCGTTTTGGCAAACTGCCCGCATACCGCGGAGTTATGCGGTGTAGGGGTTTTATCAGCCATTTTCCGCCTCCTCACACTCAAGCTGTTTGATACACTTGACTACAGCGCTTGAGCCAATTCTTGATACGCCGAGCGCGATATACCAAGCAGCATCCTCAAGCGTCCTGATGCCGCCGGCTGCCTTAACCTTGACATGGGGAGCACAGCATTCAAGCAGCAGCTTGGCATCGCTTATTGTTGCCCCGCCCTTGGAAAAGCCCGTTGAGGTCTTTATATAGTCGGCTCCCGACTCGGAAACCACACGGCACATTTCTATTTTCTCCTCGTCGGTCAGAAGGCAGCACTCAATTATAACCTTGAGTGTCTTATCAGGCACGGCGCGGCGAACGCATTTTATCTCATCAAGCTGCATGTCATATCTGCCTGACTTAATGAGACCGACGTTTATCACCATATCTATCTCATCCGCACCCATGGCAGCCGCACGCTCGGCTTCAAAAGCCTTCACCGTCGGGTCCGAGTATCCGTTCGGAAATCCGACAACTGTGCCCACGAGGATCCGACCGTTTATATAGCGTGCCGCAGCACTGACAAACGCGGGAGGAATGCAGACCGACGCCGTTTGATATTTTATCGCGTCATCCGCAAGCCTTATAATATCCTCCTCCGTCGAGGTAACGGATAAAAGCGTATGGTCAGTAGAGGCAGCAATTTTTCTTATCTCTGACTTTGTCATGACGCCTCCCTATTCTATTTGATTTCCCGTCTGCCCTCAATCGCCCGGTTGAGAGTCACCTCATCCGCGTATTCAAGGTCAGAGCCTACGGGAACACCGTATGCAAGTCTTGTAGCCTTAACGCCCAAGGGTGATATAAGCCTTGAAATGTACATGGCAGTCGTCTCGCCCTCAACCGTGGGGTTTGTCGCGATAATGACCTCACGCACCGTCCCGTTGGAAAGACGCTTTAAAAGCGAATCCGTTGACAAATCCGAAGGTCCTACGCCTCTTACGGGCGAAATTACGCCGCCAAGCACATGATAAAGCCCTCTGTATTCGCGCACACGCTCAAAGGTGATAACGTCGCGCGAGTTTTCAACGACGCATATGAGTGATCTGTCACGTCCCGAATCGCGGCAGACAGAGCAAAGCTCCTCATCTGTCATATTTCCGCAGACAGAACACCTCCTTACCTTTGTTTTTGCCGATAATATCGCCTCGGAAAAAGCCCTCGCGTCCTCCTCTGACATGTCAAGTACTGAAAAAGCCATCCTTACGGCTGACTTTTTCCCGACACCGGGCAGGCGGCGAAACTTCTCCGCGAGCGTCTCTATCGGTTCGATATATTCACTCATAAATTAAAACATTCCGGGCATTGAAAGTCCGCCCGCAACCTTCTCAAGCTCCGCCGAATTTGTGTCCTCAACCTGACGAATAGCCTGATTTACAGCAGCCAAAATAACGTCCGAAAGAGTTTCCACATCGTCCGGGTCAACTATTTCCGGGGAAATATCGAGGCTGAGCACTTCCTTTTTGCCGTTGATTTTCAGCTTGACCATTCCGCCGCCCGCGGCAATTTCATATTCCCTCGCATCAAGGTCAGCCTTGAGCGCCTCTGTCTCCGCCTGTATCTTCTGAGCCTGGCGGATGAGCTGATTCATATTCGCGGCTCCCCCGCCCGAATTCGGTATTCTTGCCTTCATTTCTGAAACCTCCAAGGTGTAGTTTTAATA
>JAJQHI010000109.1 GCA_021199825.1 Bacillota bacterium | reverse complement strand
TCCTATAAGCTTTGACACAACTACCGTGAAGACAAGCGATATACAAATAACAAATGTAATCGTATAGTCAAGGTTTGGGTACATAATGCATATGCGAATTCCGTTTGCCGTTGCCAGTACGACGCTTACTATGAGTGAAACCCTGAATTCCTTGAAAACAGCCCTGAAAATATCAGAAAATTTAATTTCGTCGAGCGCCATTCCGCGTATCATAAGGGTTGAGCTCTGCGCGCCGCAGTTTCCGCCCGTATCCATTATCATAGGAATAAATGATACCAATATAGGAACGGCAGCAAACGCTGCCTCATAACTGTCAAGTATCGACCCTGTGATGGTTGCCGAAAGCATCAGGATGAGCAGCCATGGCAGTCGGCTGAGCGCGTGACGGAAGACAGATGTTTCAAAATACGACTTTTCGCTTGGGTTAATAGCCGCCATCTTTGAAATATCCTCTGTAGCCTCATCGACCATGACGTCAACGGCATCGTCAACGGTAACAATCCCGACCATTCTCCCGTCCCCGTCAAGCACGGGAACCGCAAGAAGTGAATACTTCGAGAAAAGCTTTGCCACGTCCTCCTTGTCGGTGTCGGTGGATACGGATATTATCTCCGTGTCCATAATGTCCTCCATCGTTGTATCATCGTCAAGAGTCATGAGATCCTTGGCGCTTACAATGCCGAGAAGCTTGCGCGATTCAAGGACATAGCATGTATATATTGTTTCCTTGTGTATACCCGTGCGCTTTATGTGAACCATAGCTTCCGCGATGGTTGTGCTCGGACGCAAATCGACATACTCTGTTGTCATTATGCTTCCGGCGCTGTCCTCCGGGTAATTGAGGAGCCTGTTTATCTCCTCTCGTTTTTCTGAGCTGACGTTTTCCAGAATCCTTGTGACCAAGTTTGCGGGAAGGTCCTCAATAAGGTCAACGGTGTCATCCATATAGAGCTCCGCCAAAATATCGCGCAGCTCTCTTTCGGTGAACATTTCGACCAGGTTAGCCTGCATGTCGCTCGACATTTCTGCAAATACATCAGCGGCTTTGTCCTTTGGGATGAGACGGAATGCAATTGCAAGCGCCTTATCCTCCAGCTCCGACAAAAGCGAGGCAATGTCCACGGCGTTCATGACGTTCAGGATACTGCGCACAGCTTTGTATTCCTTCGCTTCGAGCAGATTCATAAAAATATCTCTGTTCATAACAGTACCTCCGATATTCAATTATACTTTTAATAGGGTGCAATCGGTAATTATCGGCTCCTGCGTCCATTGTCCTCACCTGCCTTTATAAATGAAATTACAGCCGCTTTTTTATATTCCGCGAGCAAGCGGCTCATTGCGGTATTGCCGCGGAATCATCCCGCGACAAATATATTTTACGCTCATCGGGCGGCTTTGTCAAGTTCCCGATGAGCGTTTTTGTATTATTGATGTAAAAAATCCGCAAAAAAGCTTAAGAGATGCTCTTTACAATTGCCTCTGTATCCCTTGCAATCATGAGCTCCTCGTTTGTCGGCACGACGAACACCTTGACCTTTGAATCAGGCGCGGAGATTAGCGTCGGGTTCGGTGAATGAACGCCGTTTTCGTTTACGTCATCGTCGAGCTTTACGCCGAACCAGCCAAGACCTGAGCATACAAGGCGGCGCAGCGCCGCGTTGTTTTCGCCTATTCCTGCTGCAAATGAGATGGCGTCAACACCGTCCATGGCGGCGGTATATGCGCCTATGTAGCGCTGAATTTCATACGCGAGCATATCGAGCGCGATTGAAGCGCGGCGCTTGTTTTCCTGTGCCTGTTCGGTGTTCTCAGTGCTTGATATTGCAGAGAGAATGTCACGGAAGTCTGATGAAAAGCCTGAGATACCCAAAAGTCCGCACTTTTTGTTCATGTAGTTGTTCATCTGTTCAGGGGTGTAGCCCTCCTTTTCCATGATGAAGGTCACGGCGGACGCGTCAACGGCACCGCAGCGTGTTCCCATCAAAAGACCGTCAAGGGGAGTGAAGCCCATGCTTGTGTCTACGCATTTGCCGCCCTTAACTGCTGAAATAGATGAACCGTTTCCGATATGGCAGGTTACGATTTTCGTCTCCTCTATCGGACGGCCGAGAGCCTTCGCTGTCTCGATTGATACGAAGCGGTGAGAGGTTCCGTGCGCGCCGTATTTGCGCAGTGAATATTTCTCGTACATATCATATGAGAAGCCGAACATATATGCTTTTTCGGGCATTGTCTGATGGAATGACGTATCAAACACAAGCACCTCAGGAGTGTTTGGCATGACTGAGAGGCAGCCCTGTATGCCCATAATATGAGCGGGTGTGTGAAGGGGTGCGAAGGTGACGCATTTCTTGAGCGTTTCAAACACCTCATCCGTCAAAAGCGTGCTTTCAAAGAAGTACGGTCCGCCGTGGACAACTCTGTGTCCGATAGCCTCTATTTCGTCCATTGATGAAATAACGCCCTTTTCCGAATCAGTAAGGTAGTCGATGACTATCTTCATTGCCTCGGAATGATCGCGCATCATATGCCCCTCTGTATAAGCAACTCCGTTTTTCTTGTGAGTAATGCTGCCGGAGCATCCGGCGGGCTCACCCTCACCTATGCGTTCGCAAACGCCCTTTGCGAGAACATTTCCGTCGGATGTATCCATGAACTGATACTTAAGCGACGAGCTTCCTGCGTTGATTACGAGAACCTTCATTTTAATCTTCCTCCGATAATCGTTAAGTTAAACTGACAAAATGTCTTTTGCGGTATTCATGGCGGCACACGCAGGGTACTTGCGTATGCTTGCATATGCCATCAAGCTATTATATAATATTACAGCCCGAAGGTCAAGTGCTTTTTTTAAAATTGACACGGATATGACATTTCGCCTATTCGCAAAGCTCACGGACTATTTCTCTCATTTCGTCGTATGATTCCGAGCGCATAATTCTGTCGCGAATTTTTCCCGCACCCTTCAGTCCGTGGATATACCA
>JAJQHI010000020.1 GCA_021199825.1 Bacillota bacterium | reverse complement strand
TATTATAATCGCCGACACCATCGAAAAAATGACTGTAAATATAATGCCGACAGCGCCATGATAAAGCGCCGCCGCGGCGAAAAGCTTCACGTCTCCAAAGCCAATCCCGCCCCTGAACGCGGCGCTTATAAGAGAAAAAAACGCAAGCGTCGCCAGCGCGGCGACAGCCTCACCGATAAATGTCTCAGCTGTCTCCCCGCCAAGCGTCAATATTTCAAAAGCAAGAATCACTCCCCTGACCGCAATCGCCGCCCAAAGCAAAGCATCGGGGATTTTGTACGTTTTAATGTCACACACAGCCATCGGAGCCGTTATAAGCGCAAAAGCAAGTGCCTTTATCGTTTCGGTCTCGCTCATCCCGCAAATGATGTCAAGCGCTGCAATCAAAATGACAGAGGTGATGACGGTTACCGCCAAATACCGCGTGCGAATTTTAAATATATCGCGCGGCTCTGTCTCATATCCGCACCCCGACAGCAGAGATGGCAGCAAAGCGCACCCCGCGCCTATTAAAATCACCGCTGTGATACACTCCGCCGTCATCATCTCACCTCCACATACAACACCATAATTATACCGCAAACGCACAGGAATCGCAATTGCTGCCCTCTCATTTCACCAAAAAAACATCAAAAACAAAGTGGAGTTTCACGCAGTCAACATCACAAAACGACATAATTCGTGTAGAATATCGTCAGTGCGAAGGTCGCCGGCACGCGGTCAGGGGGGCGCAGGCTTTCGGCGTTTTTAGGGCACAAATCTAACATAAGGAGATTTCACGAATGAAGAGGAAGATTCTTTTGATGCTGCTTGTTTTCACGCTCATATTTACGGCAATAACAGGCTGCTCCGAGACGGAGGATGACGAGGATAACAGCACCGTGGCGTCGGCGGGTAGCTCCGCGTCAAGCGCAGATGACACGGACGAGGATGACACATCCACGGATTCGTCCGATTATACCACCGAGGGCGTTTATATTAACGGTCACATTCTGGAGCTGGGGGACAGCGAAACTGTTGACCTTGAGCTTTTGAGTGTCGAGAACGGAATCACGGTCACTGTAGTGGAAAGTGACGGCACATCCGTATCAGTGAACGGTGAGGTCGTTGAGGATTCCGCATATCTTGACATCACATCCATCACACGCGACGACGTGATAGAAATTGAGGTGACCGACACGGACGGAACAAGCACATATTCCGTAAACGTCATGCCATCAACGTTCCTTGATTACACGACCGAGGGCGAGTCGCAAACCTCAGGCGACTACTACCTTTCCACCTACGACGAGTCAACAAACTATATTTTCAAGCTCGACGGAAGCGGAAATTTGATTTTCTACAAGAATGTCGGTGCCGACAACGCGCTTGACTTCCGCAAAACGTACAACAGCGACGGCGAGGTGAGATACACATATCTTCAGTACCTTGAAAACTCGTTTGCGGGCATCAGCGGAATCAATCCCGGCTGTGTTGTTGTCATGGATGAGAACTACAATATAATTGACGAGCTTTATTATCAGACCTCGGACGGCGAGTCATCAATGGTTGACCCTCACGGCTTCATTTATATTGATGACGGGCACTACATTCTGACCTCATACGAGGACATTGTTGTCGAGGATATTCCCGAAGAGCTCGGAGCGACAGACAACAGCGCGTATCTTGCCGTTTTGTACATTCAGGAAATCAAGGACGGAGAGGTTATATGGGAATTCTGCAGTCAGGACTACGAGGAGTTCCTATACGCCACAACGGATGTCACGTGGTCAGCTTCAACGGATTCATGCTATGACTATATGCACTTCAACTCAATGTATATAGACAACGACGACAACCTTCTCGTTTCATGCAGAAACATCAACTCGATTATCAAAATCAGCCGTGAGACGGGCGAGCTTATCTGGATACTCGGCGGCACCGAGGATGAGTTCGGTCTTACTGACGATCAGCTCTTTTCAAAGCAGCATTCGATTATCGTGACCGCCGACGGCAGCTACATGATATTCAATAATGCCAACGACGAGGTGTCGGGCGGCAGCGCCGAATCGTCCTCAATCATTCGCTTAAAGGTCGATGAGGACACAATGGAGGTCACCGAATACACCAAGTATGAAACGGGCTTTTACTCAAACTACATGGGAGCGATAAGAGAGCTTGACGCGGACGCGGGCATATATTTGTGGTCCGTGGGCGGCAACTACAGCGGTCTTATCCCCGAATATTCGATGATTGAATATGAAGAGGTTGACGGGGAGATGTCAGCCATATTCACATTCCGCTTCAACGACGGAAACCGCAGGCTCTACTGCGCGAACAAGTGCGAATAATAAATCACTCTAAAAAAGCGTCCCGCACGGGACGCTTTTTTTATTCGACCTCGAAGAGCTCCTTTATATAATCCTCCGTCACGCTCTGATATATTTTGCTCGACAGCTTGTGAAACGTCACATATGTTTCAGCTTTCGCGTAAAAGTAATATGTTTCGCCGACATATTCATACGTGATGGGGTTCTCACTGTCAAAATAAATCTTTATGAGCAGCGCCTGCGTGATGTGTCCGTCCTCATACGCGGTGACGACAATCGAGCCTACCTCACCCACGTATGATGTGTCCCAAAGCGATGACATGTCGTCGGGCAGCTTCCAATATACATTGTCACAGCTTTCGCTCGTCAGCTCATACGACGTGCCGATGTCAGTATACACGACCTCATCTCCGTCTTTGCTCCATTCATAAAAGCTCCCGCCGAAGCTGCCGTATGTGTCTGCTGTAACGGTGTATTTTGATGTTGAAAACGACAGTTCAAAATGCTTGAGGATACTGTACACTGAAACGGTATAGTCAAATCCGTATGGCTCGCTGACCTCAATTTCCCCATATGTGGGCGCAACCTCGTAAATGTCGCGCGCGACATATCCAGTGTCCTCGCCCTCAGCGGCTAAAATGTATACGAGCGATGTCTTCCCATCGGCTGCCGGAATTGTCTCCTCTTTCAC
>JAJQHI010000099.1 GCA_021199825.1 Bacillota bacterium | reverse complement strand
TCCCGAAGGATTTGAGAAACGACGTCGCAATAACACTCACAGTGCTTTCGGTTGACCCCGACTGCTCACATGAGATAACCGGCATGATTGGCGCGTCAATCGCCCTTTCAATCTCCGATATTCCGTGGAACGGACCTATATCGGGCGTTAAGGTCGGAATTGTTGACGGCGTGCCCGTGATCAACCCGACAAAGGCACAGCGCGATGTCAGCACACTTGACCTTACCGTCGCGTCCAGCGCCACAAAGGTTGTCATGATCGAGGCGGGAGCCAACGAGGTGACCGATTCCAATATGTTCACCGCCATAATGATGGGACATGAGGCAAACGGTGAGCTTCTCAAGTTCATCAACGAGATAATCGCCGAGGTCGGCAAGCCCAAATTTGACTTCCCGTCGGGAGACCTTGACCATGATATGGTTGAGGAGGTATTCGCCTTCTGCGAGGAGGACGTAAAGTTCGCCCTTGATACAAACGACAAGAATGTCCGCGACGCGAGAATGGTTCCGATAAAGGACTCCATCGTCGAGAAGTTCTCCGAAAAATACCCTGACATCGAGTCCCAGATGGACGAGCTCGTATATAAAATCCAGAAGAGAATCGTCCGCCGCTGGCTGCTTGAGGACGGAAAGAGAGTTGACGGACGCAGACTTGACGAGATTCGCCCCCTCGCGTCAGAGGTCGGCGTAATTCCGCGCGTTCACGGTTCAGGACTTTTCACACGCGGACAGACACAGGTGCTCTCGATCTGCACGCTCGCGTCAATCGATATGGCGCAGGAGCTTGACGGAATCGACGACCAGACAGAAAAGCGCTATATGCATCACTATAATATGCCCGGCTATTCAACGGGTGAGGCTAAATCCACGCGTACCCCCGGTCGCCGCGAAATAGGTCACGGCGCGCTCGCGGAGCGTTCGCTAATTCCCGTTTTGCCGTCTGTTGACGAGTTCCCGTACGCAATTCGCGTCGTATCCGAGGTTGTTTCCTCAAACGGCTCGACCTCGCAGGGCTCAGTCTGCGGCTCAACACTCGCGCTCATGGACGCCGGCGTTCCGATTAAAGCGCCCGTCGCGGGCATTTCCTGCGGACTTATCACCGAGGGCGACCGCTGGATGACAATGATAGACATTCAGGGCGTTGAGGACTTCTACGGCGACATGGACTTCAAGGTTGCCGGAACGCATAAGGGAATCACCTCAATCCAGATGGACCTCAAGATTGACGGACTTACACCTGAAATCATCAAGGAAGCGCTTGAGGTAACGCATAAGGGCAGAGATTACATTATCGATGAAATCCTCCTGAAGGCTATTCCCGCTCCGAGAGAAGAAGTCTCCGAGTATGCGCCGAAGATGATAACGGTTCATATCCCTGTGGAGAAAATCCGCGATGTCATCGGAACGGGCGGAAAGGTCGTTCAGAAGATCGTAGCCGATACAGGCGCGAAGATTGACATTGAAGAGGACGGCTCCGTCTACATTTCAGCTGTCAACCGCGACGCCGCTTATGAGGCGAAAAAGATAATCGAGGGCATCATATTCGAGCCTGAAGTGGGTGCCGTTTATACGGGACGCGTAACACGCATAATCCCGATAGGAGCATTCGTTGAAATCGCTCCCGGAACCGAGGGAATGGTACACATCAAGGACCTTGAATACAAGCGCACCGAAAAGGTCGAGGACGTATGCCAGGTCGGCGATATGATGACAGTTAAATGTCTCGGCAACGACGAGAGGGGAAGACTTAATCTCTCGCGCAAGGCTTGTCTGTCACGCGAATAAACCCTCAAAATACAGAAAAACACTTGACTGCTGCCGCATAATTTAACATCATGCGGCAGCATGATTTTTTACGCACAAAAATAGGGAGGACTCCATGTCGAGAAGACGAGTTTCAAGATACGGCGAGAGGGCACAGCCCGAAATCACATCGGGAATGCTCGTGCTGATTATATTCGCCGCGGCGGCGATTCTTTTGACCGTTTACTTTATATGCAATATCGAATATACCCCCACTGAGGACACGGAAACTGACACAGAAAGCGGGGCAGTGACTGACGGCGGCGCATCGGGCGGCACCGGGACGAACGCGGAGGACACTGCCGCAGCCGAAGAATATATAACAGTCTCTGTTTCAAACAGTGAGGTTTATTCCGGCTACATGATGCTTGTCAACTATGAGACAATATTCAACTTTGATTACGCCGAGCCGACCGTAACCCTTTATCATAACGATGAAAAATCGGACAGCTACTCGCTCGCAACCTCGTCCATCTCGTGCGCCGCCTCCATCCTTGAATACTTAAATAACTTCCTTGACGCATACGCCGAGGCGACGGGAGACGAAGGCGCCATAATCAACAGCGGCGCGCGCACATATGAGGATCAGCTCTCCATAATGGAGGAATATACCGAGCTTTACGGCGAGGACTACGCAAACGCTTACGTCGCCGTGCCCGGATACAGCGAGCATCACACGGGCTACGCCCTTGATATAGCATCACTCGGCAGCGATTACGACTCCCTCTGGCTCATTGAAAACTGCTGGCGCTACGGATTTGTTCAGCGCTATCAGGCAGGCAAGGAGGATATAACGAAAATCTCATACGAATATTGGCATTACCGCTACGTCGGCGCGCCTCACGCGGAAATCATGATGACCACAAACCTTTGCCATGAGGAATACGTCGATATGCTGCGTGAATACACAATTGACACCCCATATGAATTTACCTCATCCGACCACGGCACAGTCTACGCGCTTTACTTTGTCGCCGCCTCCTCCGATAATGTCGAGGAAACTACGGATGTCAGTATCCCCGCCTGCGCCGAGGAATATAAAATCGAGGGCAACAATGTTGACGGCTTTGTCGTAACTGTTACCGTCTCATACGGCACGGATGAAACAGACGCGGAGGAGCGCGTCACCGCAGATGAAAACACGAGCGCTGACGCGGAAACCACAGATGAGTAACCGCCGTGCGCAAAGGGCAGCCATTTT
>JAJQHI010000113.1 GCA_021199825.1 Bacillota bacterium | reverse complement strand
CATCAGAAGCGTCTGCCCGATTTAGTCTCTTGTTTTTATGAGAAGCTCAAGCACCTCGTCCGCGTTTGCGCGGTCAAGATTTCCCGTCGGCTCGTCCGCAAAGAGGATTGCGGGCATATTTATGAGCGCTCTGGCGATTGCGACACGCTGCTGCTGTCCACCTGAAAGCTCGCTCGGCAGATGGTGAAGTCTTTCGCCAAGGTCAAGCACCTTTACGAGACGGCGAAGCCTTTCGTCATATGTTCCGGCCTGCTTGTTGACCATCAGTGTTGGAATCAGGATGTTTTCGAGCGCCGTGAACTGCGGAATTAAGTTGTGGCGCTGGAACACGATGCCGAGATTTTCGCCGCGGAAGCGTCCGAGCTCATCGTGTGACATTTTCGTGATGTCCATGCCGCGGATGTAAATGTGCCCGGCGTCAACCTTGTCAAGTCCCGCGCAGCAGTGAAGAAACGTACTCTTTCCTGAGCCCGATGTTCCGATAATTGCCACAAATTCGCCTTCCTCGACGTTTAAATCAACACGGTTTACCGCGGTGATAACCTCATCGTACTGCTTATACTGCTTAATGACGCTCTCCGTCTTGAGTATAAATCTTGATTTAGTGTCAGGATTGTATTCTTGCTTCATCTATATTTCCTCCGATATATAATCACGCGGATACGCCGCTTTCCTCAACGGCGAGTGTTTTTGACTTGCGGCGCATGAAGCTGACATACGGCAAGTAGGCGGACAAAAATCCGCAGGCGACAGACATTACGACGCTGAGAAGAATCGCGTACCATGGCATATAAAAATCATAGCGAATGTACGAAAGCGTCCACGACGGGATTGTGACGTTTACCAAATGGTAAAGCCCATAGGTCAGAATGTAGCTCAGCCCCACGCAGAATACGAAGGACATAATCCCCATTAATATTCCGCCGACCAAATATAGCTTTCGTATATCCGAGCCCATGGCTCCGATTGACTGCAAAATCGTAAATTCGTTTTCGCGCTTCAGATAGTAAAGCGTCTGCGAGAAGAACCATATCATAGGTGAGATGAACAGCAGCAGAACCGCAACAAGGGTGAATATCTCGTCGTACTGCTTATCCTCATTTACAAGGCTGTAAAATAGCGAGTGAGTGTTTGTCACCTTTACGTTTCCGTAAAGCGCGCCCCACGATTTAATCTGGCTTTCAATCGAAAGCACCTCCTCCGATGTGAGCGACTGGTCAATGTAGACCTCAATGTTGTCGTATGTGACCTCCTCGCCCGTCACGGTTTCAAACGCTGCCTCAGACATATAAATCGGCATTTTCAGAGTCGGTATATCGTATATGATGGCGGCGATTGTGTATGTGTGATACTCAAACTCGTAATATTCAAGCTGCTCGCGCAGAAGCGCCATTCCCGAAAGATTGGTGTCAACCGACGCTGTGCGCTTTACAAGCTCCGCTATCTCAATTGTGTCTCCGACCTCATACTTGAATTTTTTCGTGTTATTTATCGAATCGGCGACGATAACCATGCTGTCGTCAGTCAGGGGAGCGGTGAGGTCACCGACGTAATCGTACTCCTCAAGCTGAGATACCATGTCGGCGTCGAGCGCCCTGTACTGCACCTCATTTGTGACCCTGTATCCGTCAGCGTTGTCTGGAACCAAAAGGTTTGAGAAGGATACGGTGAGGTTTGATTTTACCCTTATATGAGTGGCGATTGATGTTGCGTCAACCGTGTTTGATTTTGTTACAAGCGTAACGCCTTCGATTTGATAAAGCTCGTCGCGTGCGTCCTCGCTGAATCCCAGAACGGCGTCGCTCATGTCGATTTCAAACTGCGCGTCCTCGTTTGAGAGCGTGACGCGTGTTATCTCCGCTATGTAAAGTCCGCATATGAAAAGCGAGGTGAAGAGAACCGCCGATACCAAAAGGCGCAGGTTATATGTTCTGAATCGCCATGTCGAGAACACCTCGTACTGGAAGGGAAATTTCGTGCCGAAAATGTTGAAGGAGCGGCGCGGAGAGGAAACAAGGTTCGAGTTGTCCTCCGCAACGATTAATGAGTTAGGCCATCTTGTAGCCATGACCCTCATTGGGAACCACACAGCCGCGAGTATTACGATAAGTCCGTATACAGCCGTTAGGAGAAGTGTCCATATCGGGCATGAGAAGGCGAGTCCCCTGAAGGTGAAGAGCAGATAGGAGATTAAAACGGACACGCCTGTTGCCGGCAAAAATGTCACGGCGGCGACGCTAAACATCTCCCAGAACGCGGTCTCAAACAGCTTCTTGAAGTCCGCGCCGAAGCTCATGTAAATGCCGTATATGAATTTGTAGTGGTTTATTCTGATGTTGTAAAGCACAACGAGCAGGAAAACAGAAAGCACTATAACCGCTATCATTGCGATGATATATATAATGCGGTTGTAGAGTATGTTCGTCTCAAAGTTCAAAAGGGGAGTGGTATCGTATGTGAGCGTACCGTCGTCGGAAAGTCTTTGCAGCTCGAGAAGATACTTTTCATAGAACAGCTCAAACTCCTCGTCCCACGTTTCATCGTCATCACCCTTTAGGCGAATGTAAAGGTCATACGTGTATGTCCCGTCATAGTCGTCGTAAAAGGAATCAGCCCACCATGAATCGACCACGCGGTAGCTTGAGGCGATGATTGTGGCATTGCTGTTTTCCATCCACAGCTCCTGCGACTCGTTGACATTCCTCACGACTATATGATACGAATATTCCTCCGTTACGCGCTCCCATTCGGTGAGGTCGTTGTTATAAAGGATAATCGTAAGCGAGCCGAAGAAAATTTGAATGATGAAAACCGCGGCGAAAAAGACTGCGTATTGTCCAAGATTTGAAAATACGTTCTTGAACGCGAGCTTTAAAGATTTGTGAAGGTACGATAAAAGCGCCATTTAACTCTCCTTGAATAATAATTATATGCTTGGTGTCCCCTGTCTATTGTGATTCGGTGCAGATGTGACCTCCGGACCACATTTGCACCGAATCATATTATACATCATAAAG
>JAJQHI010000019.1 GCA_021199825.1 Bacillota bacterium | reverse complement strand
TAGACAGGAGTAAATCGCCGATTTCAAGTCTCCGTTGCCCTCCGTGCGAAGCTTCATTGTACCGTCAGCTATAAATCTGAATGAAATATCGGGGCGGGAGAGGGCAATTCGCTCGACAATTGTGAAAATCGCAGCCGTCTCGGATATGTCCTTTTTTAAAAACTTGCGCCTTGCGGGCACATTTGCGAAAAGCTCCTCAACGATAATGTTTGTCCCGGCGGAACAGCCTATTTCGGTGTGTTCAATCACCTCGCTGCCTTCGGCAATCAAAATGCCGCCAATCTGCTCCGATTCGGGGCGGGAGATAATACGAAGCTTTGAAACTGAGGCGATAGCCGCCAGCGCCTCGCCTCGAAAGCCGAGTGTCCCTATATGCTCAAGGGCGTCGGCTGTGTTGATTTTGCTTGTTGCGTGCCGCAGAATCGCCGTCGGCAAATCGTCAAACGCGATGCCGCATCCGTTGTCTGTCACGCGCATGTATGTAATGCCGCCGTGCATAACTTCTACCGTTATCGTATTGGCTCCCGAATCAATCGCATTTTCAAGAAGCTCTTTTATGACCGAGGCGGGGCGGTCAACGACTTCTCCGGCTGCAATAAGGTTCGCCACCTCGAAGTCAAGCACATGAATTTTTGACATTCCTCACCCCCACAAATTCAAAAGAGCAGCTTTTTAAGCTCAAATATGAGATTCATCGCCTCAATAGGCGTCATTGTGTTCAAATCGACCTCGCGGATCCTTTCCGATATGTCATGCTCCGCGCCTGACGCGAGGGTTGCCTCAGGAAGCATATTGAGCGTTTGACCTACTTCATTATCCACATTTTGTTCTTCTGCGCGTGAGCGCTTTGCAGCCTCCTCAGTCTTCTCAAGTATGACACGTGCCCGCTTTATAACCTCGTTTGGTACGCCCGCAAGCTTTGCCACCTCAATTCCGTAGCTGTCGTCAGTTCCGCCCTTCACGATTTTGCGCAGAAATGTAAGCTCACCTCCGCGCTTTTTGGCGGCTATATTATAGTTTACCGCTCCCTCCAGCTCGCCCTCAAGCGATGTGAGCTCATGATAGTGAGTGGCGAACATTGTGCGTGCCCCTATTTTTCTGCCGTGAGTGTATTCGGCGACGGCGCGCGCGATCGAAAGCCCGTCATAAGTGCTGGTACCGCGACCGATTTCGTCGTAAATAATAAGGCTGCGCTTCGTTGCGTTTGATAATATGTACGCCACCTCAGACATTTCGAGCATGAATGTGCTTTGACCTGACGAGAGGTCATCAGACGCCCCAACGCGGGTGAAAAGCTTATCAACAATGCCGATTCTCGCCTCGCGCGCGGGCACGAATGAGCCTATCTGCGCCATAATAACAATGAGCGCGACCTGACGCATATAAGTTGATTTTCCCGCCATGTTCGGACCCGTGATAATCATAAGACGGTTGTATTCCGTATCAAGCAGCGTGTCGTTCGGAACGAAATATTTGTCCTTCACAAACTGCTCGACCGTTGGGTGCCTTCCGTCCTTTATTTCTATTGTGTCCGAATAGTCAACCTCAGGGCGCACATATCCGTTGCGCTTTGCGACATCCGCCAATGAACAGTAAACGTCCGCCGTAGCCAGAAGGGACGCAGCGTTTCTTATTCGAGGGGTCGCGTCAGCCACCTTTTTGCGTATTTCGGTAAAAAGATCGTATTCAAGGCTGTTCAGCCTGTCGGCGGCGCCGAGAATCGTAGCCTCGCGGTCCTTAAGCTCCTCAGTTATATATCGCTCTCCCCCGACAAGCGTCTGCTTTCTTATATATCTGTCGGGCACCTGATTTACGTATGATTTTGATACCTCAATATAGTATCCGAAAACTCGGTTGTAGCCGATTTTGAGTGTTTTGATTCCTGTCGCCTCGCGCTCCTTTGCCTCCATATCGGAAATCCATCCCTTGCCGTCGTGCATAATTGAGCGGAGGTAATCTATCTCATCGCTGTATCCATCGGCGATTATTCCGCCCTCGCGAATGGAAAATGGCGGCTCTTCCGCGATTGATTCGCGAATAACCTCTCGAATATCCTCCATATCGTCAAGCTTTGTGCAAATGTCGGAAAGCTCCTTTGAATACGCGGATGAAAGTATGCCCTTAAGCTCAGGGATAACGTCAAGCGTGGAAAGTATAGCGCGCAGGTCCTTTCCGTTGGCAGTTCCGAAGCCAACCTTTGTGGTCAGTCTTTCAAGATCCAAAACTGACGAAAGCACACGCGAGCATTCCTCACGCATGATAAAATTCTCCGCGAGCTCCTCGACTGCCTCCTTGCGAAGATTGATTTTTGATGTATTTATCAGCGGGTGCAGCACCCAGCTGCGCAGAAGTCTTGCTCCCATTGATGACTTTGTCCTGTCGAGCACCCAAAGCAGCGAACCACGCTTTTCGCCCTGACGAATGGTTTCTGTTATTTCAAGGCTTCGCCTTGTATTCGCGTCTATTTCAAGATAGCTTCCGCCCGAATAAATGTGAAGCTCCTTTATGTATTCTGCATCCGAAAACTGCGTCTCCGTTATGTATGATAAAAGCGCTCCTACAGCGCATATAATCTCCTCATCCGCATCCGAAAGCGTGCTGCCGTCACCGCCGAACCTCTCGCTTGAAATCTCACGGCATCTCACGGGGTCAAAGCGCGCGACCTCATTTCTTGAAATGAGCGAGCCAAGCTTTTCTTCAATGAACGTGAATGTGCGGGGAAGGGACGCCTCATCCGTGTTGAGTATAACCTCGCTTGGCGCGTATGAGGAAAGTTCGTTTATCAGCTTCGATTCGTCCTCAAGCTCAAATGAGGTTGTATATACGGCATTTGATACAATATCGCAAAAGGCCACGGCAGCCACACCCGATTTTTCGCTGTAGTATATCGTTGCAAGAAAATTGTTCTGCTTGTCGTCGAGCATAGAAGAATCGACTACGGTTCCGGGAGTGACAACGCGCACAATTTTGCGCTCCATCGGTCCCTTTGACGCATCCGGATCTCCGATTTGCTCGCATATCGCT
>JAJQHI010000121.1 GCA_021199825.1 Bacillota bacterium | reverse complement strand
ACCGCGCCCACAATACCGCGTCTTTTGCCCCCGCCCGAAATCGTGCGCTCGACATATATCATGGAGTCCCCGCATGAAACCAAGTAATTATAAAGATAATCGCGCATTGTGCGGTTGATTTTTTCAATTTCGCGGCTGCCGGACGCCGAAAGATACGCCTCAGGTAAAATGCAGCGCCTTGAGGACGGAGCCTCGCCTATAAATTCGTCAAATCCGCGCCAGTATTCCGGCTCGGATGTATATTGATCACACGCTATGGCGCACCATTTTGTCATATCAGCCCCGCGGGGCGGCAAAAGCAGGTCGGCGGGTCGAAACGCGCCGTAAATTCGTTTTTGAAGATCAGTCATTCTTATAGTCCCGTTTCAGATAATTTCAGGCAGAATATTGAGCGACAAGGATTTGATTTGCCGAACAACGTTATAATAGCACATAACGCGAGGTTTTGCAAGTGAAAAAGAGCGGTGTGACAACTCAGCCGCACCGCTCATAAAAGCTATATTGAAAAGCAAGAGCAAGCTTACTTTTCGTCCTCGTCATCATAATCTTACACCGCTATGTTAACATCTTTGACGTTATTTAGCAATCATAAAACGCTTAGGATTTAGACGATAGTTTTCTACAAATTTCTTATCCTCAATCCATTTGCTCAGCGCAATTTCGTATCTTTCCTGAGTACGAGTTCTAATTAACCAGTCCAGAAAACTAATAATTTTACCCTGCGGAAAAAGTTCTAAATCCATTATTTCAGCTAACATTTTTTGTCGACTCATCGTAGAAATGTTGTAAGCCGCAGAAACGTTATAACCATAAGCACGCAAAAATGATTCTGTATTCAAATTATCAAAAGACATAGGATACCATAAATTATTTCTTTTTGTGTATTGTCCTAAATTTGGATCAACATCCGGCTTCCCGTATCTATTTACGAATTCACGATATCTAGAGATATCCGTGTAACAGTACTCAACGTCTATGTTCAATGTCGCACAAATGATTTCAAATCTTTTGGTAAAAGGAGAATAAAGCAATAGATCTACTATTTCACATGAATCTACACCTTGTGTAGATGAGTAATGCCCTCCTCCATTTTTTATTTCCAGTACAACATTAGGAATTCTGTCCGATAAACCACCATAATGGTTGTCGTCAGGAAAAACACGTTTAACAAAAAAAGCCCTTCCAGAAAGTATGCTTTTCTTTCCTTCCCGCGATTTATGAAAAGCTGCAGTTAAAAGTTCTCTTGCTTCATTAGATGAGTAATGGAGAATTCTGTCTTTTCGCGAAGACATTTTTTTATCTTTAATAATAATATATTCACATACTTCTGATTCATCCACATCATTATAGCAAACTTGTATCAGCAAAGTGGAACTTTCAATAGAAGACAACTTTTCTAAAAAAAATTTGTTTTCTAATTCACGCAGTCTAGCTTTTTCCTCTTGTTTTAATCTGCGTAGTTGAAGTTTCTTCTGCCGTTCCTTTCTGTATGTTTCATCCCACAACTGTTTATTGTCAAGTAGAAATGAACGCGCAAAAAAATTATCTCGCAAAAGAGCAGCCACCTTCTTGCTGTCGTGAATATACGCTTTACGGCATCTGGTACAATAGAGTATAGGCACAACTGCCTCCTCTTCTTTACTGACTGGAATACGAGTCTGATAATTAATAAGTTCAGATTAACATATAGGGCAGTTTACTTCTTGTTTATTTAGACTATATAGAGATGTATCACGCTTCCATATATAAGTTTGCCGTATAGATTGATCTCCGATAGTTACAACTCTAAATCCGCATTCATAAGCGGTTTTTTTGAATTTCGTTTTTTTCATATTTTACGTCCTGGCGTTTATGACAGATTTCATTTTTGCGTGAAAATATTATAGCAAAGACCGCCATTAGGCGGTCTTGTCCATTTTACTTTTCGTCCTCGTCATCATCGCTGACAGAATAAAGATGCTCACCGCACGCGGGGCAAATCATGTCAAGAGGATCTATTTCGGAGTCAAAGCAGCATTCCTCACCGCAGTGGGGGCACTCAACCTCATAAATCTCACACTCGTCACAATCGTCGCAGTCGCAGCCGCAGCAGTCGTCATCATCCTCATCGTCCTCGTCAAGGGAGAAGTCCTCGTCTGATTCAAGGAGATATTCCTCGATATGACCAAGGTCATGATCAAGCTCATCCGTAAGCTCAGCGATTTCGGTCACGTCGTCAGATACGTCGTCAACCTCCTCGGAAAGCGCCGTCATATCATCGTGCATGTCCTCAAGCTCACTTGAAACATCGGAAAGAATCTTAATAAGCTCAGAAATAACCTTGCCCTCAGGCGTTGATTCGTTGACATTAAGACCTTCCGCCAAGCCCTTTACATAGGCACATTTTTCACTGATGGTCATCGCATTGTCCTCCTAAAACTTATTTAGCGCGCTCAATATACTCGCCGGTTCTCGTGTCGATTTTGAGCTTGTCGCCTACATTAATGAAGAGCGGTACACTGAGTGTAGCACCCGTCTCAAGCGTGCATATCTTCTTCGCGTTCGTCGCCGTATCGCCCTTTACGCCGGGCTCACAGTCAACAACCTCAAGCGTTACGAACATCGGAGGCTCGACTGAGAATACGTTGCCCTTGTACGATACGAACTTGCAGCTGTCATTTTCCTTGACAAACTTGAACATATCGGGGAGCATAGACGAATTTATCGGTATCTGATCGTATGTTTCGGGATCCATGAAGTAATAAAGATCGCCGTCATTATAAAGATACTGCATTTCACGGCGCTCGATTCTCGCGTCCTGAAATTTGTCTGTCGGGTTGAACGTACGCTCAACTACGGCACCCGTCATCACGTTGCGCAGCTTTGTGCGGACGAAAGCCGCACCCTTGCCGGGCTTTACGTGCTGAAACTCGATTACCTGAAACACACTGCCGTCACCACTGTCAAACGTGACGCCGTTTTTGAAATCACCTGCTGTTACCATGTCTTTTGCGCGAAGACCCGAAATTGTCTCCGCGTCTCTCCTTTCGGTGTTATGTGA
>JAJQHI010000227.1 GCA_021199825.1 Bacillota bacterium | reverse complement strand
TTCAGCGTGGCGAGCTCAGGAATTGTAATATCCACAATCTCCTCGTCTACAACAAAGGCAAACATATCGTTCCCGATAGGTATTATGGCGAATACCGCAATGCAGATTCCCGTAACCGACACAAAGAGAATATACAAAATCCCGCGCATAAGCCCCGAAAACGTTTTTCCCGCAATGTCGCGCTTGCGCTTCTTTTTCTTTTTGTCGTCCAGCTCCTCCTCGGAGGCGTCAGATGATGACGATACCTCCTGCCTGTGATGGCTTTCAGCCGACGGGGAACCGCTCACCTTTGAGCCTTCCTCATCAGGTACCTCCGAGAGTACATTTCGATATTGAGTCCTGTCCTCGCCTCCGCCGCCCGCTCTTTTGGGAGCGACAGCGGAGGAACTTTGACTTTTTATTCTTTCGTTCGGTCGTTTTTCATCCACGTTATCCATAAAATCCTCCCTCGAAAGCTCTCAGGCGGTCAAAGAAGCACCGCCAATATGTAAATTAAAAGGCAAACCGCAAACGGTATCGTCATGATGGCGTAAACCATGGGCGTCCTCTCTTTTTTCGATACCGCGTACGAGCTGTCAGCCCCGTCGTTTCCGTATGAGCGATATATCCTTGAAGCCTCGCCGAACATCAGCGCGCAGGCGATAAGCGTCAGCGATATAATCACAAACGCGAAAATCACCATGTTTCTCGGCTGTATAATGCTCTCCCATAAATAATCCTCGAAAAACAGCGTAAAAATGTTGTTTGCCGCGTGTATTATTATGGGTGCCAGAAGCGAGCGGGTGACATATACCGACAGCGCGAGAATCAGTCCGCTCACAAAGTAAACGGGCAGAAGATATAAATCCATGTGAAGCATGGCAAAGAGGAGAGAGCTCAGAACTGACGCGCCGATAACACCGCACGTCTCGTATTCCGCAATCATAATTCCCCGAAATACAAGCTCCTCTGTGATGGCGGGGAAAACCGCGAACGTGAAAATCGCCGCAACGGCTCCCACCCCCTCTATATCATCGGGAATGTACGCGTCATATATGTCTGACGTGCTCCCCGCAAAGTCAAGCGCCGAGTAAACGCCGAACTTGACGGCGCAGGAGGCGAGCATAAGAGTAAGCGCCGCCATTATGATAAACGGTATTGTGCCAAGCTCGAAAAGCCTCACTCTTATTCGCCGACCGTAGTCGCCCCCGCGCAGCCTGCAAAAAAAGAGTGCGGGCAGCACAAATATCAAAAGCTGAAGCACAATTACGGAAAGATACGGATTGTCGCCGAGCAAATCTCCCGTAATGCACCCCGACATGAGAAGAAGCGCGAATATTACCGCCGCCAGCATCGGGGCTGCGTTTAAACCTTTAGTTTTCAGTGTAATTCACTCCCTTTTCGGTGATTATAAGCTTTGCCTTGATGTCATATCTTCCGCGGGGAAGCTCATCAACCAAAAAGTCGGAAAAGACAACGCCCACAACCGTTCCCGTATATGCGCCGAAATACCTGTCATAGTATCCTCCGCCGTATCCTATCCTGTACCCGCAGCGGTCAAATGCGATGCCGGGCGCGATTGTGACGGAGCTGCGCGTATCCTTTTCTATCTCATAAAGCGGCGCGTCGCTGTCCGGCTCCATTATCCCAAAGCTTCCGGGATGAAGCTCGTCAATTGACTTCACCGTGTGAAATGTCATCGTAACCGTTCCATCGGGATTTTTGCCGCAGCGTGGAAACGCCACCTGCTTGCCGCGTGAAAGCGCGTCCTCGGCGATTGGGTATACGTCCACCTCATGCTTTTTCGGTGCGTAAAGCAAAACGGTGTTCGCAAGCCGATAGCTTGAAAGCCCCTTAAGGTGCCCGCATATATGCTCGCTTTTGCGCGCTCTTTCATCCTCCGGTACCAAACGTCTTTCCTCAATATACTTTGCCCTGATTTCAGCCTTCTGCGATCTCATATAATTCATCTGTACCTGATATCGGCGGCGAGCTTTTCCGCCATCTCCTTTCCGTAAAGCTTTTCCGCGAGTGTAAGCCCGAACTCATGCGCCGCTCCCATGCCCTCGGCGGTTATAATGTTTCCGTCTGCAGCCACAGGCGCGTCAGTTACGGTCGCCCCCTTGAGATGACTCTCAAATCCGGGATAGCACTTTGCCTTTTTGCCGCATAGATACCCGTACTCGCCCAAAATAAACGGTGCCGCGCATATTGCGGCAAGATATCCGCCCTCATCGTTTACAGTCTTGAGTGTCTCCTTTACGACCGACGACGCGTAAAGATTGTCCGAGCCGACCTTGCCCCCCGGCAAAATAACCATTTCAAGCCCCGATGACGGAATTTCGTCCTCACCTATATCGGGAATAATTTTAATTCCGTGCGACCCATTTATGGGCAAAAGACTGCCGCCTTTTCTGCCGACGCCGACAGTCTTGATGTCAGCCCCCGCACGGCGAAGGATGTCAAGCGGAATTATAGCCTCGCTCTCCTCAAATCCGTTAGCCAAAAACATAATAACCATGTGTAATGCCTCCTTTGTTCTCATATTCTCAAATTCCGAGGACCGACCTGATGTCCTCAAATATATCCTGTCTTTCACGCAGCGAGCCGTTCCCGTCCGCGCAGTCAATGATTTTCCATCCGAGCTTATCTGCCGCGTAAAGCCCCGCCATGTGCGAGCGGCTCATATAATCGCGGTCAAGCTCATGTATATCGCGCGCCTGCCCCGTCTTTTCTGAGCGCTTAGCCACAGATTTCATTGAAAGCTCCGTCGGCACAGAAAGATAAATCACCGTGTCGGGCGCAGGAAGGGAGAGCTTTGAAAACTCAAAATCAAACAGCCACTCGATAAATCCGTCCCATTCCTCACGCGGAAGCTTGGAGAGCTGGTGCAGCGCATTTGACGTTGTGTACCTGTTGGCGATGACCACCGTGTCCTCGTCATCACAGTCAGCCTTCCAGTCGCACCTGTATGAAATATACCTGTCGCAGGCGAAAAGCATCGATGCCGCGTACGCGTTTGTGTCGTCAGGAGAGCTTCCGAGCTTCCCCGAAAGATACATC
>JAJQHI010000150.1 GCA_021199825.1 Bacillota bacterium | reverse complement strand
GTCTCAAGCTCCTCATATGAATAAAAACCGAAAAGCTCCACCGCGTCCTCGCGCACCGAAAGATATGTGTAAAGCTTCACCTTTGGGCTGGGAGTGGCGTCCGCCGGAAGGCTAGCGAGCGTTGTCGCGCTCACGGTGAGACGGTATCCCACACCTCCGCAGTCAATGACAGCAAATCCGTCCCCCGTAAGGGCAAGCGTACCCAATAAATAATAAAACATTATTCGCCGCCTCCCTCGCCGGAGTCCCCGTCGGAGTCACCCTCCGAGGTATTCTCGGTTTTCGCAGCTTCATCGTCCAAAAACTCATACGCATGACAGTTCTTCTCGGTGATCTCATCGCTCGGAGCATCCTCCTCCGTCACCTCATACGAAACGAATCCGCGGCGGCGGCGGCAAATATAGTCAATGACGCATACAGCCGCGAAGGCGAAAAGCCCGACAAGTGATATAACGGAGCCGTAAGAGATGCACTCAGGCTCGTAGCTTAAGGTGATTGTGTGAGTGCCCGCCTCGCAGTAGAAATTCAGCGTGTAGTACGACATATTCTTTGTCGCTGCTGCCGTCTCCTCATCGTCAAGCATTGACTGGAATACGGACGAGAACAGCGACTCTACAAACGAGAACAGATACTCAAATATGTTGTCGGACGTGGAATACTCACCCGTCGCGGAAACTGGCTTCACCTCATTGCCGTCAATCGTGATAACCCATCCCTCGTCATACGGAATGGACGTATAAATAAGCTCATCCCCCTCGGCAACCGTAATCGTTCCCGTGAAGCTGTCCTCCGTGTACTCCTCTATCTCGAAAAGGCTCGCCGAAAGCTCAGTATAAGCCGCGTCAAGCGCGTCCTCATCAATATAGTAGAAATACGTGACCTCTGACATGATGTAAAGCTTCGTGTTGTCAGTCATTCTCAGAGATACCTCGACCTCCTCGCCAGCCGTATAGTAGCCAAGGTCGATGACGCGGCACGTCTCGTTTCCAAAATATGTCGAGAACTTTGACCCATTAACGTAAAGGTCGCACTCCCTCGCGTAATCGCTTGGGAAGTAGCAGTAGATGTTGCCGTCCTCAGCCGCCGTAAACGTGTATGTCACGCGTCCCTTCACGTCATCCGAGGTGCTCGTGTATACGCGGTGATTGGACGTAAATGTCAAGGATGCGTTTGTATATGATGTGTCGTCAATTGTTATGGGTACATAAATCTCATCGTCAAGCCCCGTCATCGCCGACACTATATTGTTCATTCTCTCAAATGGCGAGTCGTCATTTTCAAGCACATAATCGAGCAAATCGTCGCTCACTCCGAAGGCAAGCGAGAGAAAATAGGGATTTTCATACGCGTAAAGCGTGTCGTAGTTTCCCTCAGGCTCATACTCATAAACAAGATTGTAGAGGCTTGAAATCTCGTCGCCGTCCTCAATTATGACATACTTCATATCAAGCAGCATATCGAGCACAGGTGTGCCTCCGAGATACTTTGACCAATGTGACTTTGACGAAAGTCCCAGATAATTCAAAAACTCTATCGTCTTTGAGTTAAGCGTCGAGGTCGAGTTTGAAAGCCCGTAATAGCCGAGAGCCATCGGGTCGTTTGTCTTTCGGTGAACGGTCTTGTCCATGCGGTAAAACGACGTGTCATTATCCTGCACCATATCCACAATGGGCTGAACCCTGTCTATAAACGAGCGGTACGAGGTCCTGCTCGAATACACAACGTCGGAATCAAGTGAGGTCAGGTTCAAAAGCCCGCCGACAAAGCATTCAAGCACCGTTATCGCAGCAAGAGCAATCGACGTTGACTTGACCGAGTCCATGTGTATGTGCATGCGCAGGAAAATGAGGTAAACCGCGAAAAACGCGAGCGAGAGCCATACCGTGCCGTAGTCGTCAATCCAGTCGTAGTCGTCAATCGACTGCAGAATCACGAGCATTATCACCCAGAACGCGACATCCGCGATTATATATTTAATATCTACGGTCCTTATGTACTGAAACGCTCTATAGGCGAAGAAAACCATGAAAAAGCAGAGAATAAAGCTGTAGCGGTAGTTGAGCCAGTTGGGCTTTTGTCCCCCGTGCCAGATAAGATCAATAGTCGAGCTTGAAAACGAGAACACGAAGAATATCACGGTTATTCCCGCCGACACCTTCTCGCGGAACGGAATCTGCTTGATTATAAAGAATATCGGCAGAAGGATGAGAACCAATGTGCCGCAGTATACAAACGGCAGTCCCGCGGGACGAACCGTGTCGTACGAGCCTATGAAAAGCTTTGAAATAAGCTCAAGCAGGTCGAACTTCGACTCAAAGTCCGCGCTCGGATTTGAGAATGTCGTTTTGCCGAAGCTGAGCGCGTACGACGCCGAAAAGAGTATGACGGACGACATCGACAGCACAAGCACCGCGCACCCAGCGATACGCAGAAGAGACTTCAGAAAATGCCTGTTTTCGCCCATCGGATTGAGCTCGTCCCTCGGAATCGTGAGATACGAAAGGAAGAAATAGAAGAATACGAATATGCACATCATCATGCCGATATAGAAATTCGACATGAGAGCCCATGTAAGTGTCACAACAAAGAGACGGAATCTCTTGTATTTTATGAGCCTTTCAATGCCCAAAACGATGAGGGGGAGCATGATGAGGTTGTCAATCCACATCGTGTTGTGCTGCTGAACGACGGCATACGCCGTGAGCGCGTAAAAGGTCGAGAACATGACTACCGCAACGCGGTTGAGCTCGCCCTTCGCGGTCTTATAGTGAGCGTAAATTCCAAACGTGAGCCCGCAGAGTCCCGTCTTGAGAAGGAACATCACAAGAAGCGCCTCGGTGATGTTCTCCTTCGGGAAAAGGCAGACTATAAACGAAAATGGCGAGGCGAGATAATACGCGTAAATTCCCATAAACTCACCGCCGAGCGCGCGCCCGAACGAGTAAAGAAAGCTCCCGTCTCCGAGAACTATGTCGCGCAGCTCCTCAAAGAAATAGACATACTGTCCGTTGAGGTCAAGCACCAGAACGCTCTCCTCGCCGAAGG
>JAJQHI010000175.1 GCA_021199825.1 Bacillota bacterium | reverse complement strand
CCTTATCCCATGCGAAAAGATATACCCATCGCGTATTGTTTCTGCGTGAGCGTAAAGGGAGCCGTCGGTGAGCGCGTGTATTATCTCATCCATATATGCGTCGGTGAGCGTTATCCCTATAGGATATGCCAGCCCGCGGGCGGTTACGCTCGAAACTCCCCCGACGCGAAGCCGAATCTCGCTTATGCACTCTTTTTCGCCCGATGAAAAAATCGCTTTGTCTGCGGCGGATTTTACGTAAGCCCGCACCGCCGTCGGGAGCAAGTCCAGAATTTTATCAAGGCGCGGGGCGGGCGCCGCGCGTGTGTCTTTGATTTGTGTCATACCGCATTATATTATCGGGCGGGGGAGAATATGAATGGGCGAGAGAAAATTCTGTTGACATATCGCTCACCTCGGAGAAGGACGAATAACAAAAAAAGCCCCGCGCCGAAAAAATCGGCGCGGGACCTTTCGATATATGAAATTTTAATTTGCCGCCGCGGCGCTTTCCTTGGGTGCTTTCGAGCCGGCTTTTTTCTGTCGCCGCGATTTCTTTTCGGGCGCAACAAGCCTGTATATCTCGTCTGAGCGGTTTGCTACGTCCTGCGAATGGGTCACTATGATAACGCATTTGCCGCCGTCCGCAAGCTCACGGAAGATGTCCATGATTTCATCCTGAGTCTCCCCGTCAAGGTTTCCCGTCGGCTCGTCGGCGAGAATCAGCTCCGGTCCGTATGAGAGGGCGCGAGCTATGGCGACACGCTGCTGCTGTCCGCCTGAAAGCTTCAATACACGTCTGTCCGCCTCGTCGCGGTCAAGCCCCATCTCCTCAAGCAGCTCATATGCCTGCTGCTTTTCATCCTTTTTGTGAAGCCCCGCTATGTCCATCGAAAGCATTATGTTTTCGACGGCGGTGAGCTTTGTCAAAAGGTTAAAGCTCTGAAATACGACTCCCACGTATTTGCTCCTGTATTCGTATTGGTTTATTTCGGTTATGTCCTTGCCCTCATAGAGAATTTTGCCCGATGTGGGCTTCGCGAGCCCCGACAAAAGCGATAAAAGCGTCGTTTTGCCCGCACCCGATTTGCCCATTACGGCATACATCTTCCCCTTTTCAAATGAATATGATATGCCCTCAAACACTGGCTTGCCCTTAACGTAAGAATAACCGATATTATCAAGCTCAAGTACTGCCATTTTGTTATGCCTCCCCTCGAAAATCAGTCTCTGTTCGCCAAAATCTTCAGCGAATCATAACGCATAATGAAAATTACCGATGCGGCGCTTGCTATGAGCGTTAATAGCACAGCGATTAAGAGAAGCTCTGCCAAAACAGTGAGGTTTGTCGCTGAGGAGACCTCAGAAACGTAATTTGTCGTCGCTGAGCTGAAGGAATCAAGCGCTCCCATGAAGCCTGAGCGTTCACCGCCATCAGCGTCTGCGTTTCCAACGTCTGACGGTACCTCGCCTCCCATATCTGCCATATCGCTCCTGCCGCCCATCTCGCGGCCGAAGCTTGCGTTTATCTCCTCCGTCTGCGTTGACTGAGACTCAATTTGGCTTGCGAGAAGAGAATTTGTTATCGGCACCGACGATACCGCTCCGATAAGACCGCCTACGACTACAGATATTATTGTAACTATGAGCGTTTCGCACATGAACTGAAGCGATACGCGGCTCTTTTTCATTCCGATAGCGGTCAGAACACCGACCTCGTATTTGCGCTCGCGGACGTTGAATATGTTGAGCACAATCAAAACGACGGCTCCAATCGCGATAACGACAATTAAGAAGTAAAGCGCCATTGTGGAGAGATTTTCAAGCGGAACCAAGCTTGATTCATAGCTTGTGAGATCGGATGAGCTCACCGTGTAGTCCTCCGAAAGTCCCGCCTCGTAAACATCGGTGCAGAAGGTCTCGTAGTCGTCAACGCTTGCGAATACATATGTGCCTGAAATCTGTGAGGGAAGAGCCGTCGTCGTCTCTGTCTCAGTTTCAGTGTCGGTGTAGACGGTGGCGTTTTCCTCGGATTCCGAGAGAATCGCCTCAAGTGCCGCGGCGCTCATGTATATCTGGTTTGACGAATCAGTTGACGAGGAAAATCCGCTGATGACGGAGCTGTCCGTTACGGTTGACTGGCTGTTTATATAAATTCCGACGATGGTGAGCGTGTATGTCTCTTCCTCATCGTTGGGGTTCGCTATCGATATAGTGTCGCCGACCGTGAGTGAGTTATATACCGCCAGCTCATATGAGATTACGCACGTCAGCTCCTCCGTTCCCTCGTCAAACATTGTGCCGTAATATGATGAGTCATATTCGGAGTCTGTGTCGGTGTCGGCGCTTATTATGGTGCTGGTGCCGCTGATGAATGAGGTCATTGCCTCATCGCTGCTGTATCCGATAACGGTAAAATCGCCCTCGGTTCCCATGGTGCCGACCTCAAAGCCCATCATGCCGCCCTTCATGTCGCCAATCCCGTCGGGAATGTCCGTATAGTTATCGCTCACCTCATCTGAGTCTTCATCCGTGTCCGTGCCGTCGCTTTCCGTCTCCTCGTCATCATCCGAGCTGCTGCCTCCCACAGGGTCAATGTCGTCCCCGTTAAAGCTCACGCTTACGGTGTAGTAAAAGCTCGATACGGAGTCAAGCTCTGCGTATTCGGAAAGCTCCTCTGCCGAAAGCGATGAAACTGATGATATCGCCTCCGAGAAGGCGTCTTTGTCAAAGCTTCCGCTCCCCTCACCGCCTGATGACGCGATATTGGTCATCATGCTCGTTCTGTCATAGGAGATTGACGCCGTTATCGTGATTCCCGATAAGGTCTCCTCCTTGGCTGTTTCCGCTGCCTGACGAATCGAAAGCCCCACACAGCACGCGGTCGCTATGACGAGTACTATGATGCCAATGAGGATTGTCCGTCCCTTTGAGCGCGAAAGGCTCAGACATGCGTTTTTGATTATGTACATATATTACCTCCGTGTCGGATGTGAATGGTGCCGAATGCGGCAATTGAACCCCGACGGAAACATTCTATACGCCGAAAATTAATTTTAGCTAAGAAA
>JAJQHI010000007.1 GCA_021199825.1 Bacillota bacterium | reverse complement strand
GGACTCAACCGAAATTTCATCAAACGAGAGGCTAACATAATACGCGTTATTGAGGTTATTGTCCTTCAGATAATAGTAGTAGTTTGTTATACTGTTCACGCAGGTGAAAACGATAGTTCCGAGAAGTGTTGATACAGTTATCATCAACATGAGTACCAGCGCGGGGATTTTCAATCCACGAAAATACGCGCCCAAAACCTTTGTTATTTTCATCTCCGTCCCCTTCCTATCGTTCATCAGCAAGCCTTGATGCTGTGGGTGATAACTTCATATAGCGGAAGAGGAACGCAAAGACAACGACAACGGAAATCACAAACATCGCCAAAAATAAAGTCAAATAGTCGCCCGCTGAGATGCCGGCGCCCGTGATGTTTATCTTTGCGAAAAAGACATCGTACAGCGCCGCGTGAAGAACCATTCCCAGCGCGTTAGCGAATGAGGTGAGCGGCAGCCCTTCCCAAAAGACCATCACAAAGATATCTGATTTAGGCGCGCCCACAATCATGCTCACAATATTTTCGTCCATGCACGACTCAATGATATAGCAGAGCAAAAACATAAAGGAGACAACGGATACAGCGTAGCAGCCGCAGATCAAAATCATATATTGCCCTGACAGCATCTCGTCAGCTAACTCATATATTTCGGGAGTTTCGACATTGATGCCGGGCATAACCTCGTAAAGCGCAGCTGCCGCCTCATCATCGGAAAAATCCTGCCTTTCGGCGGATACGCCATAAACATATGAAATATCAGTGTCGAGCGAGCGAATCGCCGAATATGTTATGTAATATATGTCATCAAACGTATGTCTCCCTACGACAGTAAATTCAGTTCCCACAATATTGACGGTATTGCCTACAGAGGTGCTGTCATTGCACGGCACAATTATCTCATAATCAGAGGCAAGCACGGAAGTGCCTGCCTCAATAACAACGTGCGGTGTGCCCGAATAAAGCCCATATATTTCAGCATCATTATACTTTGATATAAGCGAAAGATTTGAAAAGATTTCACTCTCGTCAAGCGACTCAAGCACCGAGTAAAAATCATAATCCTCATCAAATGATATTAGAAAGCTGCCGCTCCTTAAATTATATGCCTTGTACTCGCGGTAATATATTTCCTGAGCGTTTGAGTTTGCAATCGCGGGGATGAAATTTTCATACATGTATGTAAGAGTCATAGAAGATAGAACACCGCCTATCACGAAGAGGACAACAATAAGCTTATTCTTAAGAAAATATTGAGACAGTCTATGAACAGTTAGGTAAATGGTTTTCATACGCCCCATACTTCCTTTTCGTTGGATGTTCGAGCTGATAATTTCATCCTGCTCACCTCCGTTTTTACCCGTTAAAAATCAAGAAACACATTTTGTTCTGTGAGTTTTCCAAACAACTTGGCGGTTCCCTTGATAAAAAAAGTATATCATGTCCATATTGCTTTGTCAAGCGCATTTTAAAAAAATTATTATTTTTTTAAATCCCCCCATGAATGATTTTCATGAGGGGAGATGATGTATTTCAGCGGCAGCATGGTCTGCCGTTTTGTACAGGGTCACTTCCCTGCGGTATAAACGAGGGCGGATAAAACTCGTTTACAGGGAACGACATCGTGCGGAAAAGTGCACACGGGTCGTCATTTTCGGGGCTTACGCATTCCTTGTCGGGAACGGTGTATTCAGCCGCCTCAATCAGATACTGCGCGGGACGCTCAATTCTCACAACGGAGAAAAATCCGAGCGTTACGGTGAGAAAGCGCTCCTCGTCCGTATCGACAAGCGAGCCGTTTATGTCCGTCACAACCTCCGAGGGCATATCATCGGCGCGGCAGCAGCAGCTGCATACCGTCGGCGGGTCAACTATCTTAGAGCTTAAGATAATTGGGTCCACAGTCTCAAGCACCGCGACTGGAAGATTCGTTCCGACACGTCCGCCGCGCGGTATGCGGCAGAAATTATCCTCATACGGGTCGCTTCTGAATATGCTCACGTTGCCCTCCGACGCAAAAAGAATGCTTCTCTTTTCGACAGCGGCAACGCCCGAAATCTCCTGAGGATTCCCGTTGACGCAGACCTCGCACGTTATCTTTACGTATATGCGAATATTTATTTGGTAAAATCCGCGGTTGAACGGCACGGAATTTACGTCTATTGTAGCCCATATGATTCGGGCAGATTTTGTGCGCACCGACTGCGTGTGGCTGATAAGCTCCTGACCGAAGTCAGTCAAAAAAACTCTGACATCCTCAAAGCAATCCTTATCCCGACACGAATCGAGCACTCTGTATGTGTCTATGCACACAGTCTCACGTCCACAGGACGATTGACCGATGTTTCTGTTTTCAGGCATGGAGTAATTGTTCCTTCCTTGTTTTTTTATGGCGGCAGATGAGAGTGGTCCGCCTTCACTTCTATTTTATGCGCTCATTCCTCCCTCTGTCACAAGAAAATTCCCCGACACCGAATATACGGCATTGGGGAAAAATGTTTTTCTATGTGGTCAGATAATGTTTGTGTATCCCATGAGGTATTCGTCCGCCTCCTTGGCGGCTCCGCTTCCCTCTGAAATTGCCCATACAACAAGCGACTGACCTCTGTGCGCGTCTCCCGCAGCAAATATGCCCGGAACATTTGTCTTATATGAACCCGCGTCAGTGGCAAGCGCTCCACGCGGAGTTTTGCCCACGCCAAACGCCTCAGCGACGTAATTCTCGCATCCGAGAAATCCCGCAGCTATGAGCAAAAGCTCGCACGGCATCTCCTGTTCGCTGCCTTCAATCGGTACCATGTTGTTTCGACCTGTGTTGGGATCGCGCTTTGCCTCAAGCGATACTGTTATCACGGATGATATAGCACCGCTCTCGTCCTTGCGGATTTCCTTCACAGTCGTCTGATAAATGCGCGGATCGTGACCGAATTTTGCAATAGCCTCCTCCTGACCATAGTCAACCTTGCATACAAGCGGCCACTGCGGCCACGGATTGCTTTCCGCTCTCGTGTCGGGAGATTTGGGCATCATCTCAAGCTGAGTTACAGATACGGCGCCCTGACGAATGCTTG
>JAJQHI010000065.1 GCA_021199825.1 Bacillota bacterium | reverse complement strand
ATTACGGACAGGGCGAGCGACACGCCCGCCAAAAGAAAGAGAGCTGCCGCTGCGGGAGTGATTTCGTCATATCTTATAAGGTAGTATATTGTTAAGGCGGAGAGGGCGATTGACGCGGTGTAGAGGGTGACCTTTAAGGCTGTTGAAAGCCTTGGCAAATATGATTTTATATTTTTTTTCACTTCACAGCCGTCCTTTCCTGCGAGAATTTGATGCGGGCGAAGCGCGGTGGTTCGTCCGATACATGATTTTATCACAAAGCGAGAGAAAATGCAAATGGGATACGTATATTTGGGGTGCGGGGAGGGGAAAACGTGTGATTTTTTCGTTGTGAAAATGCACAAGGAAAAGGTTAGCGTTAACTAACTCAGTGGTCGAAACGCCGAAAATGCATTTTCGCGAAAAAAATCTCGAAAAAGCTGTTGACAACGAACCGATTTTATCGTAAGATATAGATGTGAGTTAGCGGGCACTAACAAGGTTAGCGATTCGCAACGCGGTTGCAACACGCTAACGCGGTTGCAACGCACTAACGTGGTTAGCGGCTCTGACATGAGCGGTTCCGACGGCGGCGAGGTGATTCGCGAAAGGGTCGGGGAGGCGCGGCGCTTGCTCACCGGGCTTGGAGGCTTTTATAGCTTCAAAGCCGAGATGTTAATTTGGCTATCTTTGCTTATATGATGTGGGAGGATAAGGTATGATGCCATTGAATCTCGCTCCTACGGGAGAGGAGAACATTATTTTAAGGGTGTCCGGCTCCGCTGATGTGAAACAGCACCTTCAGGATATAGGATTTGTGCCGGGCGGAAAGGTTACCGTTATTTCATCAAACGGAAGCGGTATAATCGTCAACGTCAAGGGTGTGCGTATCGCGGTTACTCGCGAGATGGCTACTAAAATTTTTGTATAAAATTCCGAAAGGGGCAATATAATTATGCAGACACTTAAAGACACGGCGGTCGGAGCGACTGTCAAGGTCGTCAAGCTTAACGGCGAGGGCGGCGTGAAACGCAGGATCATGGATATGGGAATTACCAAGGGTGTTGAAATCACCGTTCGCAAGGTGGCGCCGCTCGGCGATCCCATGGAAGTCAACGTCAGAGGATATGAGCTTTCTATCCGCAAGGCTGACGCTGCGATGATTGACGTTGAATAATCGGAGGAGGAAAAGAAAATGGGTATCAGAATTGCCCTTGCGGGCAACCCGAACTGCGGAAAGACAACGCTGTTCAATGCCCTTACGGGCGCGAATCAGTACGTCGGCAACTGGCCGGGCGTAACCGTTGAAAAAAAGGAAGGAAAGCTTAAAAAGCACGATGATGTTACGGTGACGGACCTTCCGGGCATTTATTCGCTCTCACCGTACACCCTTGAGGAGGTTGTGGCGAGAAATTATCTCATAAACGAGCGTCCCGACGTTATTTTGAACCTCGTTGACGGCACGAACCTGGAGCGCAACCTTTATCTGACCACGCAGCTGACGGAGATAGGCATTCCCGTTGTTGTCGCTGTCAACATGATGGACGCCGTTAAGAAAAACGGCGACTCGATTAACATAAAGGAGCTTTCGCGCCAGCTCGGATGCAGAGTCGTTGAGATGTCGGCTCTCAAGGGTACGGGTGTTATGGAGGCGGCTGAAACGGCGATTGACGCGGCGTCAAAGGACAAGACGATTCCGCAGCACACGTTCTCAGGTCCCGTTGAGCACGCCATCGCTCACATTGAGGAGGCTGTCATTCACGATATGGAGGCAGACCGCCAGAGATGGTACGCAATCAAGCTCTTTGAGCGCGATTCTGAGGTTATAAAGTCGCTCGAAATTTCGGAGGATAAGCTTGCGCATATTGAAAAGGACATCAAGGACACGGAGCGTGAGCTTGACGATGACGCGGAGTCGATTATCACAAACGAAAGATACATTTATGTGGCATCGGTTATAAAGAGCTGCTACAAGAAAAAGAGCAGGGATGTGCTTTCGACCTCGGACAAGGTTGACCGCGTTGTGACAAACAGAATAGCGGCGCTGCCGATATTCGTGGCTGTTATGTTTCTTGTTTATTACATAGCAATCGGAACCATCGGTACTTATGTGACCGACTGGACAAACGACGGGCTTCTTGGCGACGGATGGTACCTTTTCGGCATCGGGCGCGGTGATTATGAGGAGGACTATGAGGCGTTTGACGAGGCTTACTCCGAGGCGGTTGAGGCGCTGGCTGAGGAGCTTGGAATTGAGGACGTTGACGCTGATGTGCTTGCCAACGCCATAAACGGCGCGACGCAGTACGGCGATGAGCTTTCGGAGGCGCTTTATGACAGCTCGCTTCTCGTTTACACCATGGAGGAGAGCGACGGGTCGTACACTGAGGTGGGAATTGAGGTTCCCGCGGACAGCGAAGCGGCTTTGGCTGTAATTGAGGCGGCGGAAACCGAGCCTGACAACGCCGATTACGGAATCTGGATTCCCGGTGCCTCTGCCGCAGCTGAGGCGGGGCTTGAGGCGATCGGCGCATCCGACTGGATTATAAGCCTTGTGGTTGACGGCATTATAGGCGGTATTGCGGCGCCTCTTGGATTTGTTCCTCAGATGGCTATCGTATTCCTGCTGCTCGGATTCCTTGAGGACTGCGGATACATGGCGCGTGTGGCGTTCATTATGGACAGAATTTTCAGGCGCTTCGGTCTTTCGGGAAAATCGTTTATTCCGTTCCTCATCTCATCGGGCTGCGGCGTTCCCGGAATTATGGCGACGCGCACGATTGAAAACGACAAGGACAGAAAGATGACGATGATTACGACGACCGCTATCCCGTGCGGCGCGAAAATCCCCGTTATTATGACTATCGCGGCGTTCCTCGCTGACGCGTGGTGGGTCGCTCCCGTTATGTATTTCATAGGCATCGCGGTTGTCATTATTTCATGCCTTATACTCAAGAAAACAAAGATGTTCGCGGGCGATCCGGCTCCGTTTGTAATCGAGCTTCCGGCGTATCATCTTCCTATGGTAAAGAATCTTCTCCTTCATATGTGGGAGCGCGTATGGGCCTTCATCAAGAAGGCGGGGACGATACTCTTCCTC
>JAJQHI010000201.1 GCA_021199825.1 Bacillota bacterium | reverse complement strand
TCCCTCGATAATCCTGACTATGATTTCGATTGTCCGAAATTTCGGATCAAGCCGCCACATAGTCCCCACGGTGAATTTCACCGCCTCCAAAAGTTGTCCGGTTTTTTTCATGAAAATAAAACCTCCGGTTTTCAAAATTTCCGACTGTAAAATCGGTAATATAGAATTATACATCATAACTTTCTATTTGTCAATACATTTCTACCAACTTCTCAAAAAAAAAAAAAAAAACGCTTCACAATTGAATTGCTTTTTATGGTATGGCGCCTGTCCGCAAAAAAATAAAAAAAGAGCGCACAAACGCTCTTTTTTTCGCAATATTCAATTTTTAATTCAAGCCTTGGCGTCGTCTTCGCTCTTATCGGGCACTTCCCCGAAAAGATCGAAGCGGAACAGCTTGGATTCATCCTCGGCGTTTTCGCAGCGCAGCGATGCACTCGTGACGCTTCCGCCCTTTATGATCGTAGCTATGCCGAGAAGCTGTGACAGACGTGACTTCAAATTGATGCAGTCACCCTCCTCTGTCTCAAGGTACACATTTCCTGTGCATGAATCAAGCGCATGAATAAACGCCGATACATCTACATCGTGCAGTTCAACCTTTCTGTTGATCATGGTTGTGAGCCATTCCTTTCTTTATGTATTTTTGTGTGATGTCGGTATCTCACCGACGTCAATATTATATCAGCAGCGCAAATTGTTTGCAATCCGCAGAATCAACGAAATTCTGAAAAATCCTACTTATGAAATTGTGCATTATAAACCAATTTTGAAGTAGATATCTGTTTGACGCACGGCTCGAACTTGTTTTTTGTCGGGAGAATCGCGTCTTTGGGGCTTGAAAAATGAGCGTGGATGATGTATACTGAAATAAATTATAGTTCGGAGGACATTATATCATGAAAAAGACGGACATTCTTCTTGTTGGCATCGGTGGGTACGGCTCGCTTTACGTAAATGAGCTTTTGAAGCCCGAAAACAGGGATACGCTCAATCTTGTGGGAACAGTTGACCCGTATCCCGCATCATGCAGGCGGCTTGATGAGGTAATCGCGCTCTGTGGTCAGCCGTACAGGACGATGGATGAGTTTTATCGTGAGCATACGGCAGACCTTGCGGTTATATCGACGCCGATTCAGTTTCACCGCGAGGGGATATTGACAGCACTTGCACACGGCTCGGATGTTTTATGCGAAAAGCCGCTTTCGGGCGACGCCGGCGACATTGAAACGCTGCTTGACGCTGAGAAAAGGTCGGGACTGCACGTTCATATAGGGTACCAGTGGTCGCACAGTGAGGCGATTCAGGCACTCAAACGCGATATTACGGCTGGGCTTTACGGCGAGCCGACAGTATTCAAAACGCTGATTTTGTGGCCGCGAGACAGGAAATATTTCGGTCGGGGCACAGGCTGGGCAGGAAAAATCAAAGCGGCGGACGGCACGCTTATATATGACAGCGTGGCAAACAACGCAGCGGCGCATTATCTGCACAATATGCTTTATGTGACGGGCGGCGAGCCTGACTCCGCATCACGTCCAATAGGCGTAAAGGCGAAGCTTTACAGGACAAACAATATCGAAAACTTCGATACGGCGATAATTGAGTGCGAGATGTCGGGAGGCGGCAGGCGCGTATTTATAGCGTCACACACAATTGACCGCGCGCAGAATCCGCTTTTTGACTATAGGTTCACAGAGGGGCGCGTAACATTCACAGAGGATGAGCTTCCGCCCGATATCGAGGGGCGTGAGGACTACACAAAGGGGCATATCATCGGCGTTGACAAAAACGGCGCGGCATACGACTACGGCGACCCGTTTTACCAAGTGGAGCGCAAGCTTTATAACGCGATTGACACGCGAAACGGAAAAGCGGGCGCGGGTGTTATATGCGGTATACGCGCAGCGTCAGAGCATACGCGGCTGATAAATGAGATAGGCGAGAGATTTCCGATTGAAAGCTTCCCTGCCGAAAGGATCCGTGAGCGCGGAGAGCTTTTGTATGTTGAGGGGCTTTCGGGCGAGCTTATAGAGGAATACAATAAAATAAAATAATCCGGCACACTATCGTTCGGTGGAAAAAAGAATAACTGTGAGGTATATTTATGTCATATACGGCAGACGGGAAAAGATACGAAAGGATGAAATACAACAAATGCGGCAGGAGCGGGCTGAAGCTGCCCATGGTTTCGCTGGGGCTTTGGCACAATTTTGGGCGCGGCTCATCATATGAGAACATGAAGGCTATGTGCTTTGCCGCGTTTGACTGCGGAATCACGCACTTTGATATAGCGAACAACTACGGACCCGAACCGGGCGACGCGGAGCGCAATTTCGGAAGGATTGTCAAGGAGGAGCTTGGTTCCCACCGCGATGAGCTTATTATAAGCACAAAGGCGGGATACGGAATGTGGGACGGTCCTTATGGGGATGGAGGCAGCCGCAAATATTTGCTCGCGAGTCTTGATAAGAGCCTTGAGCGGCTGGAGCTTCCCTACGTCGATATATTTTATCATCACCGCCCCGACCGTGAAACTCCGCTTGAGGAAACGATGTCGGCGCTTGACACAGCGGTAAAGAGCGGACGCGCGCTTTACGCGGGGCTTTCGAATTACAGCGGAGACGAGATGAAAAAGGCAGCGGCGATTCTGCGTGATATGAAGTGTCCGTTTGTGATAAATCAAAATTCGTACTCAATAATAAACCGAACAATTGATAGAAACGGTCTCAAAGCGGCTGCCAAGGAGGAGGGTGTGGGGCTAATAATATTCAGCCCGCTCGCTCAGGGGCTTTTGACCAATCGGTATCTGAACGGCATTCCCGAAGGAAGCCGCGCAGCAGGAAAAAGCGTATTTCTCCGACGCGAGAGCGTAACGCCTGAACGTGTAAGCGAAGCAAAAAAGCTAAATGAAATCGCCGAGGTGCGCGGTCAGACTCTCGCTCAGATGGCGCTTTCATGGGTTATGAGGGACGGGGACGTGACAAGCGTGCTTATCGGCGCGTCCTCCCCTGAGCAAATACGCGAAAACGTGGGCATAGTAAATGCTTCACCCTTTACGGATGAGGAGCTCCATATGA
>JAJQHI010000097.1 GCA_021199825.1 Bacillota bacterium | reverse complement strand
TCACAACACCATCCCCGTTTTCGCAAATTCTTTTGTTTCCATAGTCATCCCCACAGCTCCAATCTCATCGCATTAACCGTCCTAACCTATATTCTGGCACATCTCATTTGCACTATCGCAGATTTGAGATTATAAGATACCTTAGAGTCATCCGTTGTTAACATACTTAATGCCGCAGTTCCTTTTCGAATTAGATGCATTTACTCCAAGCCAAATCGGTTTCCCAGGCAAAGTCATCAGTCACTCGAATCGGACAAAGCAGAACATCACGCAGTCATCTAATGTTAACATACTTTATGCCGCAAATTCTTTCGAAAATAACTTCATATAAGCTCGAATCGAATCCGCCTTTCAACGCAGCAGCGCAGCAAATGCACAATAATAAGCTTGCATATCGGTGAGACCTTTTATAAACTGAGACCCGAAAAGCTGCGCATCCTTTGTTCATACGATTATAACATATAATATAGTACAAATTCAATACCCCCCCACCATTTGTAAACTTATAATGGAGGAAGGGATGTGTAAGCAAGAAATATTATGTAGTTGCTACCGACAGTAAAGATGTGCAATGCCATGCATCGTACTATAATGACATATTATTATTATCGCTTCTTTTTAGCTGATTGTCAAGTGTTATATTCGACAATTTCTTTCAGGATAACTGATAAAATTTGTGTAATATGACACCCCTCCCGTCATTTTTTCGACAGAAGGGGTATCGGAGTGACCGGATTCGAACCGATGGCCTCTGCGTCCCAAGCGCAGCGCTCTACCAACTGAGCCACACCCCGCGGTCTTTCATTTTCGCGGTGACTGATGCCTCATCAACCGCTCGGCTACATATTGTATCATTCATCGCGCAAAATGTCAACCCCGTTCAAACAATTTTTTCGCGTACAAACGCGCCGTATTTCATCACGTAAATATACTCAAACCCGCACTCGACCGCCAGCCTCTGCATATCCTCATATCCAAAGTCAAGACTCCATTTCGCGTGACTGTCTGACGAAAACGTGATTTTCGCGCCCATCTTTGCCATTTCAGAAAGCAGCGTTCGCGACGGATAAGGAGATGTCCTGTACCCGCGTGACACCGCACCCGAATTTATCTCAAATATAACCTGTTTTTCGGCAAGCTCCTTTGCCGCGCAAAGTGCAATGTCAAGATACTCTTCCCCGTCTGCGTCAAAAAGCGTCGGGTCACGCTCGATAAACTTCGTGATAAGGTCAAAGTGCCCGATTATGTCGCATCCCGTCCTTTCGGGCAGCTCCACCATAAGTGAATAATACTCGCGCACAAGGCGCATCATATCCCCGGCAAAATATTTGTCCGCGGCACACCTCAATACATCAGGCGACTCGTCAACCGCCGCGTCCGCACTCGGTCGAAGATAATGCACAGAGCCTATTATAAAATCATACGGCAGCTCAGGCTTTTCCGAGAAAAGATCCTGCTCGATTCCGGTGTAAACGTCTATTTTGCCGCGGTACCTCTCCGAGAGCATCCGGCACTCCGCATAATATTTCGGCGTCAGCTCATGCGGCATACACCAAGAGGTGTCGTGCTCCGTATATGCGTGTCCCGAAAATCCTATTGAGTCAAACCCCTTATCAAGAGCTTCCTTTATCATGTCCTCAGGAGTGTTTCTCCCGTCGCAAAAACAGGTGTGCGTGTGCAGATTCTGCTTATACACCAGATACATCCGACGTCATTCTCTCCTGCTTAACCTTGTTGTCAATTACATGACGTGACGCAAGCTCGCGCGAAATATCCTCAGTCGTTATCCCCGCCTCAGTCATGAATACCATCAGGTGATATATCAGATCCGATATTTCATAAATCGCTTCCCCGCGGTCGCGGTTCTTTCCGGCGATGATAACTTCCGTTGACTCCTCGCCGACCTTCTTCAGTATCTTGTCGAGCCCCTTCCCAAAAAGATACGACGTGTATGACCCCTCCTTCGGCGAACTTTTTCTTCCCGCTATAAGCTCCATCAAGCCCTCATATGTAAAGTCAGCCCCCGAATCATAAATCGTGTTGTGAAAGCATGACACCTCGCCCGTGTGGCAGGCAGGTCCGTCACGCTTAACAATAACCGTAAGCGCGTCGCGGTCGCAGTCAGCGACAATCTTAACTATGTGCTGATAATTGCCGCTCGTCTCCCCCTTAAGCCATAAGCATTGACGCGAACGTGAATAAAAGCACGTCAGCCCGTGCTCAAGCGATATCTCAAGGCTTTCGCGGTTCATATACGCAAGCGTCAGGACCTCCCGCGTGTATTCGTCAACCACAACCGCCGGAATAAGCCCGTTTTCATCAAATTTCAAATTAAACTCATCTATATTCACGGTTTCCGTTTCACCCTTCCTTTTGTGTCCTCACATTTATGCCGTTCATATAAAGCTCAAGCTTCAGGTCGCGAATGCTCACATCTCCGTAGTGGAAAATCGACGCAGCAAGCCCCGCGTCAATGCGCGGCATCGTCTTAAAGAGCGTGACAAAGTCAGAAATCGAGCCCGCACCGCCCGAAGCGATGATGGGAACATTGGTCTTGCGGGCAAACGCATCCAGCATCGGAATATCAAATCCGCCCATGACCCCATCGGTATCGACAGAATTTATCACAATCTCTCCCGCACCGAGCAAAATTCCATGTCTTACCCAGTCAACTGCGTTCAGACCCGTGTCAACCTTTCCGCCGTACGTCATCACATGATAATCCCCCCTCATGCGCTTCACGTCAACGGACAGCACGACACACTGCGAGCCATAGCGCTTCGCGGCATCGCTTATAAGAGACGGGTTGTTTATCGCGCCCGAATTTACGCTCACCTTGTCAGCACCGTTTGTAAGCGCAATTTCAAAGTCCGCAATAGACTTGACCCCGCCGCCAACCGTAAGCGGAATGAAAAGCTTGGACGCAACGCTCCTGAGCACATCGACAAACAAACCTCTCCCCTCATTTGACGCGGTTATATCGTAAAATACAAGCTCATCCGCGCCCTCGTTTCCGTATTTTTCGGCGAGCTCCACAGGGTCCGCCACGTCCTCCAGTTCGCCAAAGTGCACTCCCTTGAC
>JAJQHI010000219.1 GCA_021199825.1 Bacillota bacterium | reverse complement strand
AGGTTACCAGCTGTATTACGCGGGCGACGCGGTTGACGACGATATAAAAGTCTACGGCTTGGAGGAAACGCTTCAGAATATTGCCGAGGAATTTGAGTGGTGGGACGACAATTCGCTTTATGTAACGGTAACATACGGCAATTCGGCAAACGGAGGTTTTTGCTGCACATATTATTACGGCACACAAACGGAAAGCACACTGTCGGACATTATAAACTTCCTGAAGGAAAACGCGAATTACGGTGTCGGCAACTCAACGGTTCACGAGCTGAACAGCGCAAACTGGTATGGCATCACCTTCTCTGTTCCAAGCTCTGCCGTTTCGAACTCATCATATCTGCAGCAGACGTTTGCGGAAGCATACTCTGATGAGGAAGCACCGCTTTCAATGTATGTCACCGCGTATTTTTACGCAAAAAGCGACGCATCAGGAGAGTTTACCCTTGACTTTAAAATCAAGGATGAGCCTTCAATAGGAAATATCACATTGAGAATAAAGGATACTGAGACGCAGAATTATTCATACTCAAATCTTCCCCTTTATGTATCCGACCTTGAACAGCTGGTGGATATCTTCTCAAACGATGAGAATTTCACGTATGAGGTCCTCTTGGAATCATCAAACGGCTACGGCTATTATCTTGATTCGGAATCCGTTGACTTTGAGCGGCTTATACAAGAGACTTTCGGAACCGACTATTCGCTTTCAGAATACGCTGAGGAGCTTGTGTCCGATTACGAATACGCCTACGTGTATAACAAAACCACAGGTACAGGCGAGCTTGTTGAGGACGATGACATGACAGAGCTATTAGAGTGCGTTGAGAGTGCATCCCCGTACGCAATAACAAATGCTGCGACTATAACCGAGTATGATTATACGGTGATTTTCCTTTATAAAGCCTCTTCATACCGCTTCGGAGAATACACAACCTTCTATGTTACGTATTTCATAGAAGACAAAATTCCCGAATTTCTAAGATGAAAGCGTTAAAAGCCCTTTGAGAATAAAATCCCCCGCCGCTGCGCATCATATCTAAAGATGCAAAGCTTGGGGGATTTTTATTTATGATTTTATCGTCAAACTTCGATGAAACGGTCAGCTCATTTGACAAAACCTTTCATACAAACGAAAGCTTCGATTTGATTAAGCGTGAGCTCATCGTAAAAAACGGGCGCGCGGTGCTTTATTATATCGACGGCTTTGTCAAAGGCTCCGACCTTCAAAAAATGCTTATTTTCCTTGTTGACCTTGATAACTTCGGTGACGGACAAAAAGGTGCCGCAGAAAGATTCAGAGCGGAGCATTTGCCCGACGTGGAGGTCAGCGTCACTCAAAATGAAGAAGAGATAATACGTTCCGTGCAGAGCGGCTGCTGCGTCATGGTGTCAGACGGCTTTAACGGCGACGCAATCATCATAGATTTGCGGTCATATCCCGCAAGAGACGTGTCTGACAACGAAAATGACCGAGTTATGCGTGGCGCGCGTGACGGCTTCGTTGAAACACTTATATTCAATACAGCTCTCATAAGACGCCGCATACGCGATACCTCGCTAATAATGAAATACGTGAGTGTTGGTGAAAGATCAAAGACGGACGTAGTTATTGCGTATATCGAAGGCGTGGCTGATAAAAATTACGTTGAAAAAATAATACACGAGCTTGAAAGCTTAAAAACGGACGCGCTCCCCTTGGGTCATCAATCGCTTGAGGAGTGTCTCTGCCGTCACGGCTGGTGGAATCCTCTGCCAAAGGTACGGCTCACGGCGCGCCCCGACGCGCCAGCCGCGCATATACTTGAAGGAGGCGTCGCTGTTCTATGCGACACCTCACCTGAAGCAATGCTCCTGCCAACTTCGTTTTTCGATTTTATGCAGGAGACAAACGACTACTACTTCCCTCCCGTCACGGGCTCATATCTGCGCATAATGCGCTTAGTCGTTTTCATCTCCACAATATTCATAACGCCTGTATGGTATCTGATTTTGAGATATGAAGACCTCATACCTGGCTGTCTTCGCTTTCTGATTCCCGAAAACAGAGGTGCGATTCCCGTCATAATACAGCTTTTTCTCACCGAATTTGCGCTTGACGCGCTCAAATTAGCATCTCTGACGACCCCGTCGGCAATGTCAAATTCCCTTTCCATAATAGGCGGACTTCTCATCGGCGACTATGCCGTACAGGCGGGATGGCTCATACCTGAGGTAATTTTCTATATGGCGTTCACATCAATCGCAAATTTCGTGCAGTCAAACTATGAATTGGGCTACACCTTCAAGTTTTATAGACTTTTTCTCCTGCTCCTTTCAGCCCTTTTCGGAATATGGGGCTTCGCTGGCGGCGTCATAGCTATAATTATAATGCCGGCACTCACACACACCGTTGGCGGCGCGCCGTATCTGTACCCGATAATACCGTGGAACGGCAAAGCCTTGTCAAGGCTCCTTTTGCGAAGAAAAAAGCAGTCAAAAGGGAGCTGAGAGACGGCTTAGTTGACAAGCTCCTCAAACGTGTAAAGATAAAAGTCCTCAAGCGTCGGAGCAATAACCTTTGCCGTAACCTGTCTATCGGACATCTCACCGTCATGCGTGCCGCCCTCCGGCTTTGTGTCCGATATAATTCTCAGCGAAAGCCTGTCAGACCCCTCTTCCCTTGAAATGTTTGTGACGCGGTATTCGCTCTGCATCAAAGGCAGCATATCCTCACATACGGTTACGTTCCAAACCTTGCCCTCAATCTTTTTTGTAAGCTCATGCGGCGGCGCGCTGTCAACAATCACGCCCTTTTTGAGCATAATAACATTCTTTGCGATATGCTCAATGTCACCCACAACATGAGTTGCGAAAATAACTATTTTGTCAAGTGCGATCTGTGATATAAAGTTCCGAATCGATATTCTCTGCTTCGGATCAAGCCCTGCCGTAGGCTCATCAAGAATCAGAATTGAAGGTGACCCCATCACCGCCTGCGCAAGCGCAAGCCTCTGCTTCATGCCTCCCGAAAGCGTACCGATTTTGCGCTTTGATACGTCAGATAAGTCCACAGCCTCAAGAATTTCATCAATGCGCTCTGATATAT
>JAJQHI010000124.1 GCA_021199825.1 Bacillota bacterium | reverse complement strand
ATATATATTCGCCTCGTGTTTGCGACGCCTACGGGGTCCGCTCCCATTTCGGGAAACCCCTCATAATACGTGTCGGAAAAACCCCTGTCTGTGTAGTGACCGAAATCATAGCTCTCCGCAATCGGTGAATAAATCCATGCGGTCACCACGGCTTCAGCTTCATCAAGTGACGAAGCTTCAAGCTCTGACGGATACTTTTGCCAGAATTCGCTCATGCCGAGCATCACTCCGCCGTTCTCGCCGCCAACAGCCACAACACCATCCCCTCGCTGTCCGTTTTTGCAGCAAAGGCTGCAAACGCCGTTCTTTGCCGTCCGCTTGAGGATAGTATAATGTCCGTCCGAGCTTTGTGTCATACGATACTCGCGCCATACGGGCATATTTTCGGCAACCGCTTTGAAGTCATCGCATACCATCTCCCCCCTCATCTGTGAGGCATAAATATAGTCGGGGATTTTCGGTCGCCATGACGCCAAAAGCGAAAGCGATTCATGAAATACACCGCCGTCCGCGGCAAATTTGATGTGTCTGTTGTACGTTTCCCCTGCAATGGGCGTGCTGAATTTGATTCCTATCCCGCCAAGGCGGTCATGTGCCGCATCCCCATCATAAATGAATGTGTGTGAAATTGACACCCTCCCGCTTCCGCGGTAAAAGCAGAGTCTTATGATAAACGGAATTATCCGCTCCCCTGTAGAGAGTGTGTGAGTACCTTTAATCAGAAATTTGCACACAAGAGGACCGCGCTCCTCAACTGACACACTTGAAACGATACCACATCCTCTTATTCTGTGTATCGTCTCATCCCCAGAAATATCTTGTTCCCTTCGCTCTATTATAAGCGACTCCTCTGCTGAGGAGATATACATTCTGCCGTTTGTCTTAAAGCTTTTGAAAAGCACATTTCCCGATTTGGGTATAATCGCGGAAAGCGAGCCGAGATTCATCAGATATTCGCTCTCGTTTTCGCGAATGCAGACCTCATTGCTTGCCTTCGACTCACCTTTGGGTACAATCTCAATGCTTTTTCCCATAAGAGTGCTGTCTGCTGTATGAGCCGCCCATTTGACGCTTCCATCGGGATAGTATGCCGTCACACGCGAAAAAACCGGTATTTCACCGCCGTCCTCTCCCGTCAATATAAAATCGGAGTCTGCGGACACCTCACCCGCACTCCATGTACTGCCGAATGTGCAGTACCCGTACTGTGTTCTATTATCAAGCAAATGAAGTTTCATCTTTTTGACCTCAAATATAATGGATTTATAGCTCGCTCCCTCTTGATTTTTTTAAGAAATCGGCGTATAATGGAAGCAAGAAAGCAACGGAGGAGGTTATGACAACAGGATGTATCTGATGTCATATTTCAAGCGGGAGCCTGCAACGGGAATGTTTCTTGCCGCAAGCGATTATCTTTATGACTGGCACATATTGAACGGCGGACGACCTGTGCTTTTGCCCGATGAGGACCATATACTGCGCGACCCATTTATAATCAGAACGAGCGATGGATTCTACCACGCGCTTTTCACTGACAACTGGGAGGGCAAAACAATCGGCTTTTGCACAAGCCGCAATCTCACGGAATGGTGCCGGATTGAGCATATACCTCTCATGTCACACCACCCCGACGCGATGAACTGCTGGTCTCCAAGAGCGTTTTTCAACCGCGACTCGCGAACATACCATCTCATTTGGTCAACGGGGCTATTTTACAGTAACGGCATGATTGAAAACCGCATTTGGACCTCAATGACGCGCGATTTCATTGATTTTACAAAGCCTGAGGCATTCTTTGACCCCGATTATACTGTACTTGACGCAGTTGTTCTTCCAACAGAGGGAGGATACAGAATGGCATATAAGGGCATAAGCACATCATACGGGAGCAGATATGGCGAAAACTCACACGATTATAGATATGTCATGGATGATCATGACATCAGCGCCACAGTCACAAAAGCTCTGCGAACATGCAGCTTCAGGCGACCGGGAAGCGACTTTGTGGGAGTAACGGACCCAATCACCGTCCATGAATCGAGCGCGCCTGCACTCGCATCCGCAAACGGTCGGATATTTCTCTTCTATGAGGGCGGAATCAATCATTCAAATCACCTTCTGGTGAGCGATGATTTCGTCAATTGGCACGATGAAACGGATCTCGTGAATTTCCCTGATGAGTGTAAGCACATATCCATATGTGAATGCCCCGCATCTGATATCAGGCGAATATGGTAGTTATCTCAAAACGCACACGGCAGCACTGCCGTGTGCGTTTTTTCTTAAGACGTGTGCGTTAAATTTAAGTCTTCTTTTTGCCCGTCAAAACGAGAACCAACACAAGTACAAGCACTATCGTAACGGTGATTCCGACGGCGATTGCAATTACTGTGCCATTTCCGTCACCTGATGATGTTGTGCCGGAATTGTCATCCGTCGTAACCGCAGCTGTAGCGTCACCGCTTGTAGCGTCGCCGCTTGTAACATCTGTATCAGCTGGCGTGCTGTTGTCAACAAGCTCAAGGGATACGCCCTTGCGGTTGCTGGCATTGAAGGTTATACTGTCAAGCGAACCTACAAATCCGTTGCTGCCGTCAGCACCGCATCCTACATATCCGTCCTCGTATGCAAAGCTTGACGGTGTAATAGCCGCCTCAACACAAATTACGTTTTTACCGCCGACGGTTACGGCGAGCTTGCCTTCACTTATCGTGATAATAACTTCGGTCCACTCGCCTGCCGTTATCGTTCCGACCGAATAAACGCTTGTATCGGTGCCGTCGTATATCGTCAGCTCAGCCGAACCGCTATCGCCTGACGGCGAGAAGCTTATGTATTCGCCGTTGCTGCCTTCAAAGTAGAGGAGCGTCTGACCGAATCCGCCGTCCCACTTGAAGTTCATTACAATCTGCGACTCACTCGCATAAAATACCTGCGGGTCAACAGTCAAATATGACGTGCCGTCAAATGTATAAATGCCTTCGGCGTCCCCGTCGGACTCACTCCATACGGCGCCGTGAACGAGCGCATATGTTGAGCTTGCCCTGTCGGAGGTGAAATACCCCTCATCCTCATCGAATGTGTATGAGAGAATCTCACCGTCAGCCGCACGCTTTGCAAGCTTTACCGAGTAATTGCTCTCGGACAGCGAGAGATATCCTGCGGCAGTTCCGCTTGAGAAGGTTGTTCCGCTGTCATCATACAGGTCGCCATCAGCAACCGCGTATCCTGTCATTTTGCCTGATGCGAGCAAGAGCGCAAGTCCCTTTGCAACCGCGTGTTCAGATATACTATAGCTGCCGTAGACATACGCCGATTCGATAACCTGCGCATAATCGGTTATCTTGGCGCTGCCCGCCACTATCGCATAATCACCTACATGAGCGTTGTCCTTAACTGAGGCATTTCCCGCTACAACTGCGTATCCGTCAATTACAGCGTCACCCCTAATCGTTGCCGAGCCCATAACAACCGCATGGTCCGTTATCACAACATTTCCTTTTACAACTGCCGTTCCAAGCACCATAGCGTCAGGTCCGACATATACGGTGTCCTCAACCTTAGCCGTATCAGCGACAAATCCGCCGCCGTTTGAGTGCGTGTGACCTGATACGCCCGTCGTATCAATTGTGCGCACCTGCGGCACAGCGCCCGTCATAACAACCTGATAGGGATAACGGGGCTTTTCGGAGAATGATGTTGTAGCCTCTCCGCCAAGCGCGAATTTAACGTATGAATCAATATCGGGAGCCGCCGCAACCGTGAGATAAGCCTCATCCGCATCGGATGCATCAACTGTCATTGTTTCGCCGTCACCGAAAAGCGACGAATACGTTGCCTCTCCGTCCTTAACCAGCACAATGCACGCGCTCCATGCGGCATAATCGCTTGAATTAAGTCCTTCAAGCGTAACGCTTATCTCATCGCCCTCAATTTCAAGGGGCGTGATTACGTATCCCGCCTGCTGAGGTGCACGCTCTGTCAGAACCTTATATGTGTTCTCCTCGCCTGTCACAGGCTCAAGCATCGTATAGAACTGCTGCCAGAAGAACTCGCCGTATGAGACGTTTTCTTCGATTTTCGCCTGATAGTTAGCCTGCTGCGCCAAATCAAATGTTGCCATGTGCGCGGCAAAATATCCGAGAGTATCGTAAAGCGTTGCGTCGGCAAGATCCTCAATCATCTCCCAAATGTAGCCCGAAGATGAGCCGTTCTGCAGAAGCTTCGCCACAAAGTTTGAGCCGTAACCATCAAGATTGTCGGGGTTTTCGGTGAGATACTGGAATATAGGCCACGCCTCATAATAAGCGCGTCCGTTCGCGGCACAAAGCGATATTGCACGCAGATAAAGATATGAAAAATCAGTTGAATAGTACTGACCTGACGTATAATAATCACTGTAAAGGAACTGCTCACGATACCAGTTTCCTATTGCCTCATACCAAGGTCCAAGATATGTGCCGTTTGCCCAGCTGTTATATCCTTGAGCAAACTGCGTTACGTGACCGAACTCATGAGGAGTTACCCATGTCTGAGGCGAATAAACCATAGCCGCTGTACAGCACATGAGATATGCATATCCTTCGCTGTCAATTCCGCCATATGCCCAGCCGTCGCCGTATCCCGAAATGCCTGTTCCCATGACAACCACGTTTACTTTATAGTATGTTTCGTGGTCTCCAGTGGAGGAGGTACAGAGAGCGGGCGACTGCATTCCCATTTGATTTATGAATACATCCCAGCATCCTTCGAGGATTTCAAGATTTCCCTCAAGCCATGCCTCTGTTATGGCTGAGTTGTTCGAGTCACCCCAATAGATTACGAAATGCTCCGATTCGTAGGAATTGTATTTCTCCTGCGACACGGTGTAAGCGCCGTCCTTGACGGGACGCACATGATACACAATATCCTCATCGGATTCGGCAGTATCCTCCTCATCCGCAAATGTCATATATGACATAGCGGGGACCATAGCCAACATAATCAGCAGGGCTGCCGCGAAAAGCGAAGCTGCCCTATATGAAAAGCCGTAATGCGACATTTTATTTCCTCCGTTTAACAAGTACAAATACAATGAGCACAATTAACACTGCCCAGATTACGCCGAATATCACCCATATCATGACGCCGTTCATATTGCCGGAGTTTTCGTTGTTCGTACCGGTGTCATCGCTTTCGGCACCTGTTGTCTGAGCAGCGGTGCCCGTCCCCGTGCTGTCGGACGTGCCCGCAGCAGTAGACTCGGAGGCGTCATCCGTTGTTGCGGCATCGGTTTCGGTCGCTGCCGTATAACTGGGGTCATCCTCTGAGGGGGTGTGACCGTCATATTCCGCATAAAGCGCCGCAACATCATCAGATGTGAGCGTTCTGTCGTACACCTTAATCTCATCGATTGACATAGTTGCGGGTGAATCCCACGCGTTCACGAAAACATAAATAGCCGTGTCCCCGTATCCGTCATCGCCAAACATGAGCGGCAGCTCAGTGTTTGAGCCTCCCGCATATGAGGGAATAAGCGAGCGTGTGAAATCGTCAACAGTGTTGGCAGCCTCCACGCCGTTGAAATAGAGAACTCCATATCCGTTCTCAACGGTAAGCGTAATATACGTCCACTCAAAGCTTGAGTCGTCAGAAAGTCCTGTTTCGGGAACAGCTCCAACCTTGGAGTTGGATTCATCGTTGCTTCCGATTGAAGGAGTTGATGACCATGACGAGCCGTCAAAATCAGCCCATATGCCAAGCCAATCGTTATATGACGCATCGTTATACGTTTCAGAGCCTATCCAGATGATAGGTGAAGCAAAACCGCATGTTTCAGCCTTTGCCCAGAACGAAATCGTATATGTGTTGTCTGACGGCACACAGTCAAGCTTCAAACCGTCACCGATTTCCGCATAGGTATTAAACGAATTGCCGTCATACCCAACCTCAAGCTCAGGCTCATCGTCAAATGCTGACGAAAGTCCCTGACCGATAAACTCCGCCTCATCGCCCTCGCTCGCGGAATTTGACAGGTCACTCTCAAACTTATAGTAGCCTATAAGATCTGACGTGGTGTCAGCCGCCGCGGCTCCGATTCCCATGGATGCCATGAGAGTGAACACAAATGTCACCGCTAAAAGCAGTGAAAACGTTCTTTTCATTGGTATTAAACCTCCGATAAAAAATAATATTTGTCCGTACTTTATGCCTCTCGCTCGGACACTGGACCCGCGCGGACATTTCGCAGTTTCTTAAGTATAAGTATAACATGAGACAGGGAGCTTTGTCAACACCTAAATTATTTTATGGGCACTTTGCACAAAAAGGGCGGCTTTCTTTTGTGCAGATTGCCCAATAGAAGAGTCCTGTCCCCAAAATGAAAACGGGCACCGCCGAGATTTTCTCCCGGAGGTGCCCATTTATCAAAGCTCTGTGGCTTATTTATTCATTCAAACAGTCATGAAGAATATGTCATGATAAGCTCGCCGTCCACGTATCCGTAAACGATACCAGGCTTAACGATGAGGGTTACATGATACCATTCGCCTGTCTCATATACGTCGCTGACTGTTGAAAGCGTTGTCTTTGAACCGTCAACAACATATTCGAAGGTTGTAGCTGTGTTCGACCAACCGCCGATATTGAACCATGCGTAGTCGTTTACCGTAATGCAGTTGAAGATTACAAGCCAGCACTCAGCACCGCTGTCACGGCGAACGTCAACATCAATCGTGTAGTCAGCCCACTCTTCGTTGCCGATACCCTCGGTAACGGAAACAATACCGCCATAGTAATCTGATGTCGTGCAGGTAAGAGCTGAGCCATGGTCAGAGTCGCCGCTGTCCTCGATTACCCAGTACTGCTGCCAAACATCCGCCATAGTGTATGTGTTGCCGTCGTCGTCAGTCTCCTCCGTATCCCAGTTTCCGCCTGAACCGTTCATGAACGTGAAGTCGGAAATTGTTGACGCGTCAGAGAAATCGTTTTCATAGATGACCTCGCCCGTCTCATTGCTTGTGACAACAAGATTGTCAAAGGTGTTTGCCGTTGACCACTGACCAAGACCTACGGAACCGTAGTACGTATCGGTCGTCGTTGATGTTGCAAACAGATCAAAGAGCATCATGCCTGCAATGTAAATTCTGATGTGGTCAAGATAAACCGTAGCGGAGCACCAGAACCACTCATCAGTCGGAACCTGATAGAGCATTGACTCAATCTCAGTCACAACGCCGTTTGATACCTGATAAACGGTCATCATTGTGTTGTCATCCTCGCCTATAACGCAGGCATAGTAATTGCTCTCATCCGTAACGCAGAAGTAGAAAACAATGCCGTCACCGATGTCGGTAACATAGGTCTGGAACTTATACTGAACGTAGTTCCAAAGATTATTGCCCGTGTAAGCCATAACACCTGTGCTGCCGCCCTCAATGCTGAATACATTGTAGCTCTCAGCCTCTTCCGTTGTCTCGTCGGACGTTTCCTCCTCATCGGTGGGATCTGTCCATGAAACTACCGATACGCTGCCTGATGTCGAATCCCAATCGCCGCCAAGAGCGGTCGCGTAGCTCCAGTCGGCAAGCGGGTCCTCAAGCTCATCGAGTCCTGAGTTCCACGTTTCCCTGTTTTTGTTCATGTCGCTCACCGTGAGATTCTTGAACATTACAGCGGCACCGTTTGAACCGATGCCTATCATTCCCGAATACTGTCCTTCGGGATCAGGCTCGTATATATATGCTGTTGTAACATCCGCCTCATCGGTGTCATCCGAGCCTCCGTTTGATGCCGTTTCGGAGTCGTCGCTTTCTCCTCCAATAAGAACATCAGGGTCGTTGCTGTCGCTGCATGCAGCGAAAAGCGACACGACCATCATGAGCGCCAATAAAAGCGCCGTAAATCTCTTCATTGTAACCAACCTCCTTGCATTGATTTAATTTATCACTTGTACAATGAAAGCATTAATTTTTGACGTGCTCTTCATTAAAAGCTGTACGTCATCGTGAGGATAAGCTCACCGTCAACATATCCGAGAATAAGGTCGGGCTTCACGATGATTGTGACATGATACCATACGTCTGTCTCATAAGTATCACTAACCAAATCAAGGTTTGTTCCGCTTCCGTTGACGACATACTTAAACGTCGTGCTTGAATTTGACCAGCCGCCAATATTGAACCACGCATAATCGTTCTCGGTGATGTAGTTGAATACTACAAGCCAGCACTCAGAGCCCGAATTGCGGCGCACATCAACATCAAGCGTGTAGTTCGTCCAATTCGCGTTGGCAATGCCCTCAGTTACAACAAGGCAACCGCCGTAATAGCTTGAGTTCGTGCATGATAGAACGCCGCCATGCTCGTCATCCTCATCATCCTCTATAACCCAGTATTCCTGCCATACGTCTGCCACGGTATGTGTGCTGCCGTCATCATCCGTAACCTCCGTATCCCAGTTTCCGCCGTATCCGTTCAGGAACGTGAAATCGGAGATTGTCGAGGAGTCGGAGAAATCGTTTTCGTAAATAACCTCGTCCGTCTCATTGCTTGTGACAACAAGATTGTCAAACGTGTTCGCCGTCGACCACTGACCGATGCCGACAGATCCGTAATAAGGATCGGAAACCTCAGCAAAGAGGTCAAAGAGCATGGTGCCGTCAATATAAATTCTGATATGCGTTGTGTAAATTGTAGCGGAGCACCAGAACCATTCCTCTATCGGAACCGTATATATTACGGAATCAAGCGTGGTTGAAACGCCATTTAAAACCTGATATACCGTTATGCTGTCCTCGTCTGCAACGCACGCATAATAATTGTTCTCGTCGGTCACGCAGAAATAGAATATCATTCCGCCTTCAAGCTCGGTGATGTTTGTCTGGAACTTGAACTGAACGTAATTCCACAGGCTGTTGCCCGCATAAGCCATAACACCGGTATTGCCGCCGTCAACGCTTATGACCTTGTAGCTGTCATCCTCAGCCTCCGTCTCATCAGACGTCTCATCCTCGGTCGCAGAGTCGCTCCATGAAGTCACGGATACTCCGCCTGAGGTCGAATCCCACGCGCCGTCAAGAACGGTAGCATAGCTCCAGTCCGCCAGCGGGTCCTCAAGCTCATCGAGCTCCGCGTTCCATGTCTCCTTGTTTTTGTTCATGTCGGTTACAATGAGAGACTTAAACATAGCGGATGCGCCGTTTGAGCCGATGCCCACCATTCCGGAATAAAGTCCTTCGGGGTCAGGTTCATATTCATACTCCGTTGTCACATCCGCCTCATCGGTGCCGTCTGCGCTGTCCTTTGCGGTTTCAGTGCCCGTATCGTCACTTTCATCGTTCAAAAGGACATCGTTTCCCGTATCGTCGCCGCACGCGGCAAAAAGCGACACGACCATCATGAGCGCCAGCAAAAGCGCCGTAAACTTCTTCATTGCAATCAACCTCCATGCATTATTTTTTCGTTATCAGCAATGAGTACATCGTCTGTTGTGGTATATTGATTTTAACATATACCTCACCACGATGTCAAGTGCCAATCAAAAAATAATCACGCAAAAATAGGTCATTTCATGAACATTACTGAGTTATGAGGTAAAAAGTTTACGTTTAAGAGAAAGCGTATCCTCAACTTCGGTCATAAACGATTCGGGAAGCTCATACCCTTCAGGGTAATCAAAAAGCACCATGCTTTGGAACATGCTCACATGATATTCGTGAAGCTTTTCATATTTCGCCTTACCCTTGAATACGGACATTGTTGAAATTTTTCTGATGCAAAGTACCGTGTCCTCAGGGAGCACGGAAACAGAGCTGTAATACTTATAAAACTTCGTGCTGGAAAGATATATCCCGCACTCATCGTAAAGCTCAACTCCTTCAAGCTCCTCCTCAGTAAAAAGCTCCGACATCTCCATGAAGCCTCCCGCATCGCGGACATCCTCATAAAGCCATGGGTCGAGCAAGCATATAACAGACTCGCCCGCGAAAATTTCCATGCTGAACTGCTTGATATTCTGCGAATTAGCCGACACGTCAAGGTAAAATTCCTCACTGTTCGCGATGGCCTCCGCCTTCATCTCCTCAATTTCATCATCTGACACACAAACGAGCGTAACCATCGTAATTCCGGTTTCACCGTCCCCGTTATAGTCCTCCATAACCGTGCGCAGCGACTCCTTCAGCCTTGAGGTCGCTCCGGATGACAAATATTCAGGTCCCGCATACATGACATACACGTCGGGAACCTCCCTTGACGCATACTGATAAGCGCATATTCCGATTATAACAGCAAAAAACGAGATTACAATGACTTTCCACTTATGATGATACCAAAAGTTATCGAGCCACTTATATATTTTGCTGTTGCGAAAGCTCCCTTCGTCATCCCCGCTATCGGGGCGCATTCTTATTCCTTTAAATTCGAGCTTTTCATAATCCCGCTCTGTACGTCCCGCGTTATTCTCCTTATGCCCTGCACCGTCAATCCCCGTGCGTTCTTCATCTTTGTTTTCGTCCTCGCCCCCCTCGGCGGGATTATTCATGTTTTCGTCCTTCATTCTGCACCTCGTGCGAAAAAACAATGTGGTATAATACTATATCAGCTATTCAAGCAGTGGTCAAGCGCCGATTTGTTAATTTTCGTGCACTCTTCAGTTCAGGCACAGCAAGCTATCCCACAAAACAGTACACAGCGGTGACAGTTATCACCGCTGTGTCTGCAGATTATTTTATAACGCTTTATCCGCATGTTCCGATTACATCGAAAGCCTGTCGGCGAGGTCGTACATGTACCTCATAGCCTCTCGCTTTTCGTTGCACATATGGCGCATTTCCGAAATGTCGGCAAGAGAGTAACCGCGAAGCTCTCCCTCCTCAAGCTTTCCCTTATACATACGGTCAAGCTTCAGAGCGTATGTAATGTCCATAGGCGTGATTTCACCGTTGCGTTCGCACATAACAAGGTTCGCCTCCCCCTGAAGCAGGCACTGCACCGCGCGGTCTCCCATGCGTGTCGCCAGCATTCTGTCGCGAAGCGTCGGCGCGCCGCCGCGAACAACGTGCGCAAGACGTGCAAAGCGCGTTTCAACGCCCGTAGCCTCAGGTATGAGCTTGGCAAGCTTTTCGGAATAATCTCCAAGTCCCTCCGAAACAATAACGATGAAGTGGCGCTTACCGCTCTTCACACCGTCGGAGATTTTTTTGAGGAAAGCCTCCTCGTCAAATGCAATTTCCTTGATTGCAATAGCGATAGCACCGCACGAAATGCCGACCTCGATAGCTATATCACCGGCATCGCGTCCCATAACCTCAACGACATTCGCCCTTGCGTGCGATTCGCATGTATCGCGAAGGCGGTCAACCATGGAGATTGATGTATTGACCGCGGTATCAAATCCAATTGTGTAATCAGTCGATGTAATGTCGTTGTCGATAGTTCCGGGAATTCCTATGGTGGGTATTCCCTGAGCCGTCAGGTCAACGCCGCCGCGGAACGTTCCGTCACCTCCGATAACGACAATTCCGTCAATGCCGTTTTCACGGCACGTGCGGGCTGCCTGCTGCTGTCCCTCAAGCGAGCGGAATCTGTGGCAGCGGTCAGAATAAAGGATAGTACCGCCCTTCTCAAGGCAGCCGGATACGTCGCGGTAGGAAAACTTCTTCATTTCGTTGTCTATCAGACCGCGATAGCCCTTATAAATTCCGTAAACCTCAACGCCGCGCTCAATGGCGGAACGCACAACAGCGCGCACCGCTGCGTTCATTCCCGGGGAATCTCCCCCTGATGTGAGTACTCCGATTTTTTTGAATTCCGACATGATGTATCTCCTTTATTTATAATAAGATCTTTTATACACCCGCGCCCTCTATGAGCCGCGTGATAAGCTCCTTATATGGAATTCCCGACTTGCCCATCAGCTGTGGGTACATGCTTATGGAGGTGAAGCCCGGCAGGGTGTTAATCTCATTGAAAATCACCCTTTCATCCTCACCGCGACCCACAACGAAAAAGTCAATCCTCGACATTCCGCGGCATGAAAGATTCGTGAATACCGTTTTTGCAATATCGCAAATGCGGCTGTACGTTTTCTCCGTTATTCTTGCTGGAATGAAATAGCTTGCGTTGTCGTTTTCGTATTTTGTGTCGTAGTCATAAAATCCGTCGCCGGGATCAATTTCGCCGCAGCAGG
>JAJQHI010000133.1 GCA_021199825.1 Bacillota bacterium | reverse complement strand
GAAAGAAAAGTATGCTATAATAATAGTGACCCATATTATGGGTCACTATTATTATAGCATACTTTTCTTTCAGTTTGAGCGCCAAATCCTCAATTTTCAGCGTTGAAACGGGATCAAGCGCGCTTGTCGGCTCATCCATCAAGAGAACATCAGGTCCGACCGCCAGCGCACGTGCGATGCAAAGCCTCTGCTGCTGTCCGCCTGAAAGACCGAGAGCGGACTTTTTGAGTCTGTCCTTGACCTCATCCCATATAGCCGCGTCCCTGAGTGAACGCTCCACAATATCGTCAAGCTTCGCCTTGCCGTGCACTCCGTGTGTGCGCGGTCCGTATGCCACGTTGTCATATATGCTCATCGGGAACGGATTCGGCTTTTGGAATACCATTCCGATATTGCGCCTCAGCTCATTGACATCCGTGGACTTCGCGTAAATATCCGTCCCGCGGTACGTTACCTTTCCCGTTATCTTCACCCCGTCAACGAGGTCATTCATCCTGTTAATCGTCTTCAAAAACGTCGATTTTCCGCATCCCGATGGTCCTATAAGCGCCGTTATGCTGTTTTCCTCTATCTCAATTGATATATTTTTCAGCGCCTGTGCCTCACCGTACCAAAGGCAAAGGTCATCCGCAGTAATAATTTTCATAATTCACTCCGCGCTCCTTTCGGTTTATAATATATTCAAACGCGGGAGCAGCATCCTGTGCTGAAAGCAGCGAGCAAAGGCAAAATTCAGCCGCTCCCGAAAGCGCCTCCTCCGCGTCAGCGCCTCCCGCAAGCTCTCCCGCGAAGACCGACGCAAAGACATCGCCCGCGCCATAAAACTCTCCGTCTATCAAAAGGTGCAGCATATTCACACGCCTGTGTCCAATCCTTGCGATATATCCCGTTTCCATGACACCTTTTGAATTTTCACGTCTGACACCGGTAATTATTACACCTGCCGCGTTAAGGATGTCAAGCGTCTTTTCCTCATCACACCCCATATCCAAACCGCTCAGGAGCTTTGACTCCGTGACGTTTGGCGTTACATAGTCAGAGCGAGCGGCAATCTCGCGGCACGCTGTTATAAGCGCGTCATTCACAAACGGGTAAGCCGCCCCGTCATCTCCGAGCGAGGGATTATATACGATAATTGTTCCCTTTGTGGAGAGCTCATCAATTGCCTCACAAATTACTTTCGCCTCATATGCGCTCATAATCGCGCCTATATAAAAGATATCGCAGTCACATCCTCTCGCTTTCGCTGCAGCAGCCCCGCGGCAAACCAATTCTTCTTTCTCCTCCGAACGCACCCCCATTTCAAATCGGGGATGAGCGTCAATTACCGAGGTTACAATTGAGGATGCCTTTACGCCGTATGAGGCGAGAACGGGAAGCGACACCGAAAGACCGCCTTTGCCGTCAAGCGTCATCACATCCGCCAAAACGGCTCGCACATTTTTGTAAACACGATGTCCTCTCATCTCACGCCTCCCTCTTCTTTTTGAAGTGACGCTGCAAAAGCGCCGCAGATATATTCAAAACAAGCGTCAGGATCATGAGTATTGACGCGATTGCAAAGGCGACATCAAAGTTCGCGTCCTCCTTTGCGTAAACATAAAGCGCCACTGTAAGCGTTGCGCCTGAGCTCTGAAGCCCATCAAAAAAGCCGTGCAGCTTATGCGCGTAGCCCGCCGTATAAAGAAGCGCCGCCGACTCGCCCAAAATCCGTCCGACCGAAAGAATGCATCCGGTAATAACGCCGTCAATGCACCCCGGCAGCACTACAGTCCGTATAACGCGCCACTTGCCCGCTCCGAGCCCGAACGCGCCCTCACGGTACGACTGCGGCACCGTCCTGAGGCTCTCCTGCGTTGTTCTCATTATCGTCGGCAAATTCATTATAGCCAAGGTCAGAACACCTGCCAAAAGCGTGTTGCCAAGCCCAAGCCCCTGGCAAAAGATAAGTATTCCCACAAGTCCGTATATAATAGACGGAATGCCCGCAAGGGTTTCAGCCGCGAACTCTATCGCTGACACAAGCTTTTTCGATTTTGCATATTCTGTCAGGTAAATCGCCGCTCCAACACCGAGCGGGATAACTATTACAAGCGTCGTTATGAGCACATATATCGTGTTCAATATGTCAGGCAGAATGCCTATGCTGCTATTAAGATAGCTTCTCGCGGTCGTAAGAAACTCCCACGAGATATTCGGCAGTCCCCGGTACATCACGTAAATGAGCATAAATCCGGCAGCTCCCACGGTTATGGCGACCGCCAAAATCATCAGAGCCTTCGCTCCGAAGGTATATATACGCCGTCCGACGGAAATGCCGCCTCCGAGCGCTTCATTTTCTTTTTCTCTTGTCTTTTCCGCTTTTCTTGCTCTGTCCATTATTCTCACCCCTTATTTGTCCTTCTTTCCCTTGAGGAAAAAGTTCAGCGTTGCATTTATCAGCATAATGAAGAGGAAGAGCACAAGTCCTATCGAGAAGAGCGCCTCACGCTGAAGTCCCGACGAATATGACATTTCGCTCGCAATTGCCATTGTGAGGAAGCGCACGCTTGTGAAAAGCGAGGGCATATTCGCAACATTCCCCGCGACCATCATCACAGCCATTGCCTCACCGAGCGCACGTCCCGTACCGAGGACGACGGCGGCGGCAATTCCGCTTTTTGCGGCGGGAACGCTGACTTTAAAATACGTCTCCGTCGGTGTCGCGCCAAGGGCGAGCGACGCCTCCTCATATTCCTTCGGCACGGCGTCAAGCGCCGAGACCGACTGGCTTATGACTGACGGAAGTATCATCACGGCAAGCACTATTATCGCCGTAAAAAGCGTAGCTCCGTTTGCGATTCCGAATACCGCTCTGACAGCGGGAATCAGCATAACCATGCCAACCAGACCGTATATAACGGACGGTATTCCCGCAAGCAGGTTGACAACTCCGCTTATCATTACCTTCACCGCCTCAGGCGCAAACTTTGAGATGAACACTGAGGTGAGGAATCCGACGGGAACGCCTATGAGAAGCGCTCCCGCCATTCCGTAAACACTCGTGAGAATAAAGGGGAGTATGCCGTAGCTCGGCTCTGACGCCGTGGATGCCCACTCCGTGCCG
>JAJQHI010000237.1 GCA_021199825.1 Bacillota bacterium | reverse complement strand
CCCCGTCCTCCGTAACCTTGCCGGCATCGCGGAACATTATTCCGTCCAAGAGAGCCGAAATGCTCCCACCGCCCGCGGGAATCATAAAGAGAGCGGTGATTTCGTAGTCTCCCATACCCGCGGCAAACTCAAATTCGGGCGCCTCAGCATAGTCGTAAACGCCCCAGCCCGTCTCCTCTTTTTCTCTGAAGTGGCGCGCCTCAAACGTCACGCACTCATCCTTGACGTCAGCCTTCGCCTCACCAAAAACCGCCCTTCGCGGTATATATACGCCGTCCCCGCCCCACCCTTCGGCGGGGTTCGGGTATGATACGCCCTTAATCGAGAATATCCCGTAATTCATGTATGTCACCTCACATAAAAGTTAATGCATACATTTTACCACAAACCAACGCCGACGGCAAGAGCCAATTATCTCGCCGCCGCACCAAATGATGAAAGGCGAAAGACCAAATATTCGTACCCTTCTCTGTCAATTGGCGTGAGCGGCAGACGAAGCTCGTTTTCGCAAAGCCCCAAAATCGACGCCGCAGCCTTCACGGGTATCGGATTTGAGCGAATAAACATATCCCTTGACAGAGGGAAGAGCGTCCTGTCCAGCTCACGCGCCTTTTTCATATCAGAGGCTGCGGCACATGTGCAAAGCTCCGTCACCTCCCGCGGCTTTATATTTGATAGCACCGACACCACGCCCGCCGCCCCCACTGACATCGCAGGCAGATTCAATTCGTCAGAGCCACAGTAAACAGACAGCGAATCGGGGAGCGTTTGGCACAGCCTCTCAATAAGCTTTAAATCCCCCGACGCTTCCTTGACGGCGACTATATTCTCATGCTCCGAAAGAGTACAGTATGTATCAAACGAGAGAGCAGTCCCCGTACGCGACGGAACCGTATATACAATCAGCGGGAGGGGCGACGCCTCGGCTAATTTATAAAAATGTGCGATGATTCCGTCCGCCGTCGGTCTGTTGTAATAGGGCGTGACCGCCATCACGGCATCGGCTCCCGCCGCCTCCGCGTCCTTGAGCGCGGATATGCTTTTTTGTGTATCGGCACAGCCAACGCCGACAATCACGGGAAGTCTCTCATCCGTCCGGGATTTGACGAATGACGTTATCGACTTTACCTCATCCCGCGTGAGCGTCGGCGACTCACCCGTCGTGCCGCAAAGCACAAGCGCCGATATTTTCGATTTCAATTGCCGGTCAACCATTGTGCCCAGCGCCGCATAATCAACGCCGCCCCCTGAAAACGGCGTTATTTGAGCCGTTGCGGCTCCGCGGAAAATCACTGGCTTCCCCGACGGCAAAATATCTTGATATTTCATTATTCATGCTCCCCTGCGGTTGAAAAAAAACTCGCATTATTATATAATATAAACCGTGTTCCAAACTGACGTGAACACTATAATATATGCGTGTGCAGCAAACGGGGTGACATTTATGGATAATGGATATAACGAAGAGCATCCGCTCAAGACGAGCGATTTTTACTATGACCTGCCGCAGGAGCTGATAGCGCAGACTCCGGTCGAGCCGCGTGATTCGTCCCGCCTTTTGAAAATCGACATGAAAACGGGAGCGCTTGAGGACCACATATTCCGCGACATTGAATATCTCTTAAATCCGGGAGATACCCTTGTAATCAACGACTCAAAGGTAATCCCCGCCCGCATATACGGAAACCGCGCAAACGGGGAGGGAGGCAAGGTTGAGCTTTTGCTTGTTAAACGCACGGCTGAGGACGAATGGGAATGCCTTTTGAAACCCGGAAGGCGCGTCCGCACAGGATGTCCTCTGACATTCGGCGGCGGAGTTTTGACGGGTGAGGTTACGGGTATGCTTGAGGACGGGAGCCGAACCGTAAGGTTTTCATTTGACCGCCAAAAATACGGCAGCATATTTGCGGTGCTCGATGAAATAGGAACAATGCCCACACCCCCTTATATAACGACAAAGCTTGAGGACAAGAACAGATACCAGACGGTATACGCCAAAACGGAGGGCTCAGCCGCGGCACCGACGGCAGGGCTTCACTTCACTCCCCAGCTGATGAAAAGACTTGAGGACAAGGACATCAGATTTGCCCGCGTCATGCTTCATGTCGGTCTCGGCACATTCAATCCCGTGCGTGAGGAGAATATCAAGGACCATGTAATGCACACGGAGTACTACTCAGTCTCAAAGGAAACCGCCGATTTTATAAACTCGCGCCGCGCGGCGGGCGGACGCACGGTTTGCGTCGGCACAACATCATGCAGAACGCTCGAAACCGTCGCCCGCGATGACGGAATTATAGTCCCATCTGAGGGCTACACAGGGATATTCATCTCGCCGGGGTACAAAATCAAAGCAACCGACGCGCTCATAACGAATTTTCACTTGCCCGAAAGCACGCTCATAATGCTTGTTTCCGCATTTACCGGGCGCGAACGCATTCTGCAGGCATATAAATACGCGGTCGAGCAAAGGTACAGATTCTTCTCCTTCGGCGACGCGTGCTTTATATGCTGATTTTCTCAAATCAAATCGCACTTTTTCTGAAAAACCGCTTGACAAATCTCCATGTCGGTTATATAATAAAGTGCACGGGGTCATAGCTCAGTTGGTCAGAGCGCACGGTTCACATCCGTGAGGTCAAGAGTTCAAGTCTCTTTGTCCCCAAAAGGGCGGCGGAATTATTCCTGCCGCTTTTTTCACGCAAAAAACAGCCGAGGCGCGGATAATGCGCACCTCGGCTGTTTTATTTCACGGCTTTATTTAAGAAATCACATCCGCAGCCTTTTTCTCAAGAGGCAGGCAAGCGGAATAACGCTTGATAAACGTGCGGAAGCCCTCAACGTCACGCGGATTCGGTTCGAGCGTCACGCCCTCCTCGCCGCGGAAGACCTTGTTCGCCAAGAAGTCGCGCAGTGACTCGCCCTCATCCTTGTTGATAAGATACGACGAGAGAAGCGCCATGCCCCAAGGACCGCCCTCACCCGCGGTTTTCATAACCGAAACGGGCGAATCAATCGCCGCCGCAAGATAGCTCTGACCGACGCGCTCAGTCTTGAAAAGACCGCCGTGTCCGTAAATCATATCAACCTTGACGTTTTCACGCTCAAAGAGAATATCAAGAC
>JAJQHI010000230.1 GCA_021199825.1 Bacillota bacterium | reverse complement strand
TCTTTATAGGGGGGGGGTGGGGCTTTTCTTGCCTTTTCTCGCCGTCAGGCAGACCGCGGAATATGATATTACTGTCCCCGCCAAAGGCAGAGCGAGAAAGGCTGAGGCGTATATTCCCACTTCAAACGGAATGAGCAGGAGAGCCACAAAATCGACGGCGGCAAGCCTTATGAGAATATTGACGCACTTCTTTTTCTGCGGGCTTTGCTCCTCATCCGACATATCCGAGCTATACCATAGGTAAACCGCCACATCCGCCAAGGAAAGTGAAACGAATGCGGCAATTCCGAGCGGAAGAATCAAATCATTTGATATCATGGTCGAATCGGTTATTGAACGGTTCAGACTAAACAGTATAAAGACCGATATGAAAAGAGCGGTCAAAATAAGCGCAGTTAATAAAAATACTATTGCGGATGCTTTTCTTTTCATCGCTAAAATCCTCTCAAAAATAATTTAAATGCTCAGCGCTTTTCTTCGTTGTTTTAATTATATATCATGTCAGAGGCTTTGTCAAGTGCTTTTGAGAATAAACTGTTTGAATTTTACCGATTTCTTCACTTATATTAAACCGAGCATCTGCTTTTTTAAAGTACATGCTGCATATCGCTGCGCAGATTACTTAAAATTACAGAAAAAAGTCCGCGCAGGCGGACTTTTTTGTTTGGATGGGTGGGATTACTGTTGAGTTGAATTTGCCGCGTGCTCTGCTTCGTATGATTTTACGATTTTGCGCGTTTTTACGTCACGGTGTATCAGGTATATTACCAAGTGCGTAAACTTTAAAACCAATAAAACCACAAAGGACAATGCTGTTAATAGGAACACAATAATACCCGTAACACTTGGAGACTCAATTGACCCTAATAACATATGAAATAGGGAAGTAATCAAATCTCCGAGCTGAAATATATCAAACTCGTTAAGTGCGTAGATGCACCAAACAAACAGCAGTGATGATAAAGCCGTTGATGCAATATGAAAAAGTGTGCCGAACGCATTTTTTCTTGATTTGTCAGCAAGATAATATAAAATATCGTGACAAACCGAAAGCCATGATATGGTTATCACAGTGCTTATGGTGAAGCCTATGTCGAACATAATGATTGCCCCTTCACCGTTGCCCTTATTACACCACACTTTCCATTGTGATGCCAAACTAAAAGCAAGCGACAATAACAGCACTATGGTTATAGCTGCTAGCACAAAAGAGGCGATTTTTTGAGATTTATTCATTATACCACCTCTTTAGCTGGTGTAGTCTTTCATTTCATTTTGCTTGTTGTACAAGCTGTAAAGGAAGTTGTATGTATCTGGGTACTTTGTCTTTATAGATGATATATCACTTCCCATATACGTTGTAACCTTAGATTGCACAGTCGGATAATCCATGTAATCCAAGAACATTGAAGCTCGATTGCCTGATGAAAGCTTATTGTAATATGTGTTGATAGATGATATTATTGATGAGCCTGAGGAGATGCGCTGATAAACATTCTCCGCATCGAGGTCAGCACAATAGTCATCATTTTTAAACGCAAATGATTTGTCAAATATTACAAGAATTGCATCTCCGAGCCACCCCGTAAGATAAGAAATTTCTTCACTTGTTAGAGAAATCGTTGAGGCTATTATTCCTTCGGATTGCAAATAAGCCAGGACTCCATTTAATTGCTTTCCTAACAAATATGCCAACCTGCCGGACAAACTCATTTGAAAGTGTGCAAAATCTGATCCACCTAATGACTGTGCATTATTATGCTGCTTTGTCACTATGTCTTTTAAATTAGCATATGATGAGCCTCCATATCCTAACACGCTTGTAAAGTAATCAACTTCAGTCATTTCATCTGAGTCATAAATAGTTCCTGCCGCCATCATCCAAGCCATGCCTAAGGTTGAGTCGTCATAATACAAACCTCCGAGTAGGCGAGAGTATATGTAAGCAATTTCGGCGTTACTTTTACTGCTGTAGGCTGCTTCGACATAGCTATAGAAACTTCGAACGGTTGAGGCATTCCCAGTTGTTAGCTTGAAGGTGTTTACAAGCTCGTAATAATACCTGTCTGCCCAAGCTGTCAGTGTATAAGTTCGTCCGGTGACTTTGTGGGTTACCGTAAAGACCGTACTTCCAAACTTTGTACCTGTTGCAATTCCCGTAAGTGATGCAATTGTAACACACTGCTTTGTTCCTGAGGAATATGTATAGGTGAAATCATGCGGGTCACTCCACATATATGTTGTGCTGCCTTTTTTTATACTTGGTGTCGCAGTTGAGCCAATACTCACAATCATTTCATTGAAAGTGGCTGATGAAGGCAACTCCCTATATGAGGTTGAGCTTGTATTGCTATAGCTTGAGGTCGAAGTGGTGCGCCATACACAATTATAATATGACGAAGTTCCGCTTGAACCAAGAGACGCCTTTGTATACAAACTTTCTCCAGAACTATAAAGATACCTGTCGCTGTAATCGTTTTGGAGAATATAGCCGCCAACATTCGAAAGCGAAAAAGCCCACAAGCATCTTCCGGGAGCGGATCCGCTCGTTACGGTTACGATTTCAACGCTGCTGCTCGTCGTTGTGCCTGACGGCACACCGAGATATTTTGTGCTGTCACTTACGGAGCGAAGATAATATCCTCCGCTTGCCGCTACCATTTCCCATTGAATTGAAGTTCCAAGTGATGAAAGTGTGCCCGATGAACCCAATGCGCCGGAAGATGAAGTATACCTCAAATACTTTCCCGTATACCTGTTATTAAGATAGTACGTCCCTTCGTCTACAGTATATGTACTGTTGATTGATGTCTCATCCTCCAAACCGTTAGAAATGGAGATTGGCTCGCTGATGTTGTTTGCCTCGTAATACTCATCGGGTGTCGCCATACCCGCGATAACGTCCTCCCATGTGACGGAGGCGTTTTCTGTGGTTGCGCTGTCAGAGGAGGAAGTTTCGCTGTCCTCTTCAAGAGCAAAACCGTACGCGGTGAATAACGGGACGAGCATCACGAAAGCGAGAATGAAAGATAAAAATCTTGCTTTCCTTTTCATGTTAATGTTCCTTTCGTATAAAATTTTTTTCGAGCGGCTCACCGTGGTGCGCGCAAAAGCCAAACATAAAAACCATCG
>JAJQHI010000148.1 GCA_021199825.1 Bacillota bacterium | reverse complement strand
GCCTTATTCCCCTTTTTAAAAGTTTTTGGGGGTGCAGGGGTATTTTTAAAAAATACCCCGGCACCCCCCAAAAATTTTAAAAAGGGGAATAAGGCAGGCTGGGATGTGGGGATGTGGGGCATTTTGCCATTGTGTGATGGAAAAAATATAATTAGGTCGGAATTTTGTGCTAATTTTATTGAGAAAGATGTTGACAATGATAAGGGGATAGTGTAAAATATAATCAAGGAAAGACGAAAGGAGGTTACTACCATGAAAAAAATCATAACTCTTGCTCTTTGCGCAGTCATGTGTTTTTCACTTTTCTCATGTGTGACGGGAGAGGCTGACGAGGAGGGCAAATCCGTCACTGCAGGTGAATACGACGGAAATCCGACGGTTGCGTTTCAGGACTCGCGCGAGACGCTCTCATCGACAGCGTGCGCAATTGAGAACGAAACCATATACATGAACAGTTATGACGGCTGCAATTACTTCATCTACTCGCAGATTTTCACCTCATACGACGAGTGGAAGGAGGCTGCCGATAAAATTGGTCTGACATCATATGGCAGGAGCTTCTTTGAGGAAAACGCCCTTGTCGTCGTAGAGGCGATCAACGGGTGGTGGAGCAACACTTGGGAATGCAATGGGGTCATGTACAAGACGCTTGAGCTTGAGGCGCTTGCGGTTGTTGACGGCAGCATTTGTCCGGTACTCAAAATAACAAACTGCAATCCACCGCGTGCAAGTACTGCGGCAATGTGCGAATGGTTCATGACAGCCGAGGTTGCGAAAGCGGATATTGAAGGATATGAACTCGGAGAGGTTATAGTCGAGTGGAACATTATCGAGGCGGAGTAACTCACACATAACAAAAAACTGCATCTCAGCATCCCTTACGGGATGCGGGAGATGCTTTTTTTGTTGCAATTTACGTTCGCGTGATGTATAATGTGTATAATGCGATAAGGGCAATATGCAAAAACTTGCATGCGCGAACCTGTACAGGCGTCAGTTTGGAGGAGCGGTGAAAATGGAAGAAATCAAAAGGATAACGAGCTTTACGGTAAATCACGAAAGGCTGCGTCCGGGCTTTTACGTGTCGCGGCGCGACGGCGACGTGAACACATACGATCTGCGGACGCGGACGCCTAACGCGGGCGACTACATGGACAACATATCCATGCACTCGGTTGAGCATATGTTCGCGACCTTTGCGCGCAACTCGCAGTACGCGGAGCACGTGATATATTTCGGGCCCATGGGGTGCAGGACGGGATTTTATTTTCTCATGCGTGATGTTTCCGACCGTGAGGCATACGAGCTGACAAAGGAAATACTCGAAAAGGTTCTTGAATATGAGGGTCCTGTATTCGGCGCAAGCCCCATGGAATGCGGGAATTACCGCGAGCTTGACCTTGGCGCCGCCAAGCGCGAATGCAGGCGTTATCTTGACGCGCTGACGGCAAGAGAGGAAAGCCTTGGAAGCAAGGCTGATGTGCTTTTTAAATACGAGGAATAGGAGAATATAAAATGACAATTGGCGTAATTGCTGCGATGAGGATTGAATTTGACGGCATTGTCGAGTCGATGAAGGACAGGCGCGAGGAGTGTGTCGGCGGGCTTTGCTTTGTGTCGGGGGAGATATCGGGACGGCGCGTTGTTGCCGTGATGTGCGGCATTGGAAAGGTTTTCGCCGCGATTGCTGCGGAGGCGATGACGATAAAGTACTCGCCCGACGTGATAATCAACACGGGCGTTGCGGGTGCGCTTTCCGATAAGCTGAACATATTTGACATAGTTATAGCGGACGGTGCTGTCGAGCATGATTTTGAGTGCGGGTGCGGACGCGGCGTCATTCAGGGGCTTGAGGGCTCGCTTGAGGGCGGCGTCATCCCGTGCGACAGGCGTGTTGTGGAGGCGCTCTCACGTGCTGTATCGGAGCTTGGATTTCACTCGCTTATAGGAAAGGTCGCGACAGGGGATCAGTTTATAAGCGACGACGAGGTGAAGCGCGGAATAAAGGATGCGCACGGAGCGCTCGCGTGTGAGATGGAGGGCGGCGCTGTCGGTCAGGTGTGCCTCTATAACGGGGTGCCCTACGGCATAATACGCGCCATATCAGACGGCGGCGGAGACGACGCGGGAATGCTTTACGAGGAATTTGCGCCAAGGGCGGCGAAAAACTCAATCGCCGTGACGCTCAGATTTATTGAAGGCTTTGAGCTTTAGAAATTTTGATTATGGGAGGGTTTAGAATGAAAAACAGCACAAGAAGAATATGCGCCCTTTTGAGCGCGGTTATGCTTGCGTTCGCGATGATGTCCTTTGTGTCGGCGGATGAGGATAAAGCTTATCTCATAGACGACGCGGGGCTTTTCAGCGATACTCAGGCACAGGAGCTTGAAGGAATGCTTGATGACGCCGTTGAGGCGTCGGGAATTGACATTGTGATTGTCACGGCGGTGACGACTGACGATAATAGTGCGAGCGATTACCTTGAGAGCGCCTACAAGGCGGGCGGATATTCCGTTGATTTCGCTATGCTTTTAATTGTGTACGACGCGGAATATGACGAGGGCGAATGGTACATCCTGTACGACGGCTACGCCGCGGAGGCGATAACGGAATATGAGTTTGACAATCTCTCGGATTTGATGTACGACGACCTTTGGTGGAACGAAAGCTTTTATATGGCTGCCGAGGACTTTATCGAGAGCGTGGAGCTGGCTGTTGTTGACGCGAGGGACGGCAACACGCACGGATTTTTGTATTACCACAAGTGGCTGGTGAGGGTTTTGTGCGCCGTCGCGGCGGCTTTGATTGTGGTTATTGTGGCGGTTGTGATTCACACTGTGAATTCTAAGCGCGGGCGCGGCTCACGAAGCGCGAATGCACGCGCAGATGCACGCGCAGATGCGCGTACAAATTCGGACGGATGGAGCTGAGCCAAGGGAGACAGTTATGAAATACGAGAAAATACTTTTATCTGACGCGCTCACCGCGAAGGGCGCGAAAATGACCGCGCGCGGCGTCGGAACGGCAAGCTACACGCTTGATGCGAGGGGCGGCGGCGTTGACCTGACCGAATTTATAAAGGGGGAGCATCGGTACCTTTTCTTCTGGCTTTCCGTGAATGAGGAGCACAGCGCGCCGTTCAGCC
>JAJQHI010000038.1 GCA_021199825.1 Bacillota bacterium | reverse complement strand
CGTTATTTCCGCCGGAAGCCGTGACATAATATGTTTCCCCGTCAGCGTCAACCGTAATCGAGCTGCCGGACGCGAAGTATTTGTACGAGGTTGAATCGCTCGATGAGAGGCGATACCAATTGTATGTCCCGTCCGAGCTTCCCAAAACTGACGCCGTGAGCGTCACCGTGCCGTCGTCGTTTTCCTCTCCCGTTACGGCAACACCGAGAAGATAATCACTCTCGTTCCAAAGGTTACCGAGCCATGTGTCGTAGCGTGTCTTCACGGCGGAAATGAATGTCTCGGCATTGTCGGTGTATTCCGACACACCCCATCTGTGCGAGCTTGCGGTGCCGGACGCGGACGCCTCAGACACAATATCTGCAATCGGCGTTATCGCCGTCGCGTCACTCTCCCCGATATACTGAGAGAGAATCTCCTTCATATGCTCGTTTTCTGAATACAGCACCGCCATGAAATCCCCGTGCTGCCACAGCTGCTCCGCCCATGCGTACTGCTGATGCACGTTGTACGTAAAGCCGTTCGCGGTGCCAAAGAAGGTGTCGTCATCAGAAAGCGAATCCGCTGTTGTTTCCAAATCCCACACAGGACCGAAGGTGAGCTTGTCGGATGCTTCCCCGTCAGCGTCCTTGTAGATATATGTACTCGTTCTGAAAAACTCGAAGTTTTCGTAAAAAGCGTTTACAAGCACCAAATCAGCAAAGCTTGTCACGTCAATATATTCGGTGTAATATACTCCGTCGGAATTGTATCCCGTTTCCGAATACAGCGCGTTTTCAAAGTTCTGCACGTACTCGGCTATATATTTGACCATATCGCGTGTGCAGTATTCGGGGCTTTTTATTGTGAAGAAGACACCGTTGGCGGTTACAAATCCGCACCCGTCATACGTATCGCACATAACCTCAAGCACATAGCCTCCCGTTATGTCTGTGTCAGAGTCAATGAGACTCGCGTCTTTGCAGTAGGTGTAATACAGTATACCCGCCTGCATTGCGGAATCCTTTGCGGCTCTCGCGTCGCCTTCCCACATTGTAACATATTCCTCGCCGCCGCCCGAAACAGCATCCTCAAGATCCGTGACCTCAAATGCGGCGTTATTGTTCATCCTCTCGGTGAGAATATACATTCCGCGGTACTCGCCGTTAACATATACATCCACATACTCGCCGCGTATCGTCGCGCGAGGAATCCCTATAAGCGCATTGTACGTATAATAACCTGAGAGGTGGCAAAGACCCGTATTGTCGCGGCTCCAGTCATAAAGCCTCGGCGAAAGCAGAACCCATTTCTTTGACGAGCCCGCTCCCGATATAAGCTCCGACTTGCTTTCAAGCTTGATATTGTACGAGTTTTTGTTTTCTACGCCGGACGAAAACGATGTAAGACCATGACCTGCCATCTTTGTCATCCTGCCGGAATAAACAAGCTCGCCGTCACCCGCTGCAACAATGATGCTTCCCTCGGCGGAATTGCCCTTCGAGCTTTGTATGAGCTTGAAGTCCTTGCTGCCGCCGTCAAGCGTTATATATACGGATTTTATTGAACCGCAGCTCATAACGCTCGCCTTATATGTCGTAAGGCTTGATGAGTCGCTTCCGGCTTTGATTGTCAATGTACCGGAGGACGCGTCAAATACGCCCGTTTCTCCCGACGCAATCTCGCCGCTCCCGTCGGCGCTCTGCATTATACCCGAACCCGTATATTTCAGGGTTACGGATGAGGTGTCAACTGACGCGGGAAGATAAAAATAATACCCGTCGTAAGACTCATAAACCTCTATATCGTATGAATACCCCTCTCCCGAATCAACCACAACTGACGCGGGGAAGTCTGCGGATGATACATTTCCACCGCTGACAGACGAGGCGGAGTACGAACCGTCGCTGTTAGCCTTGGCGATATATGATTCCGGTATGTTTTCCGCGGAATAAATCTCAATCTCGGAGATGTTAGCGCATTCCTCGGTGTTTTCGTATTTTATGTACCTGAAGTAAGCGACAATTTCAAATTTGGTGTAATTTACCTCCGTCATCTCATATACGGGCTCGGCTGTGAAAATATCGTACCACGTCTCCCCGTCAAGACTTCCGTAAAACGTCCCCGTAAGTCGATACTCATAAACTGAGCGCGGCGCGTAAGCGATTTTTCCGATAAGGTATTCGGCACCGAGGTCAATCTCTATCCATCCGTCCTGAATTCCGTCAAAATAGGTAAAGACATCGCCGTCAAACGCGTTTATCGCCTCATCAACTCCCTCAATCCACGGGACGGAGCTTGTGATCATGCTCTCGGTAATTTCAAGCTTCGTGTATACTACGTCAACCGTCGCGGAAGAGGAGTTCGCATCCAGATCCGTCAGGTATGAATCGTCGATGTTTTCGGCGGAATAAAGCTCAATTTCCGAGATGTTAGCGCATTCCTCGGTGTTTTCGTATCTTATGTACCTGAAGTAAGCCACTGTGGCAAACTCCGTGTAATCGACGCTCGTCAGCTCGTAAACAGGAGATGCAGTGTAAATCTTATACCATGTCACCCCATCACAGCTGCCATAAAAGGTTCCCGTGAGGCGCGATTCATATAATTCACGCGCGGCGTAAGATATTTTGCCTATGAGATATTCCTCTCCTAAGTCAATCTGTATCCATCCGTCCTCAATGCCGTCAAAAAACGTCGAGGTATCGCCGTCAAAGGCGTTTATCGCCTCGTCAACTCCCTCAATCCACGGAACGGAGCTTGTAATCATGCTTTCGGTAATTTCAAGCTTTGTGTATGTAACACTGTCGCCCGCGGCATATGCTACCTCAGCTCCTGTTGCCATAAGCGCTATGATAAAAACGAATAATGTGATTACAATAAATTTTGCACTGTATGAATGCACATTTCTTTTTCGGGTCGATTCCATAACTGTGGACGCTCCTTTGAGTTTACATCGAATTTACGTATGATAGTATACAACATTTTTTTCGATTTGTCCAGAGACATTTAAAAACCATCGTTAAACTTTTGGTTAATGCTTTGTTGAAATTGTCAAATGAAAAAGGGGAAAACGCCCGCATCATCTCAAGATGCGCGAAAAAAGCGTGTGCCACGTCTATTCTTAAAATAAAGACGTTGATTTTGCCTGACGGGTGATGTATAATATAATGATAAACTATAGGTGGG